>JAIBAQ010000037.1 GCA_019695095.1 Candidatus Hydrogenedentota bacterium | reverse complement strand
TCCTTCTTCCTCCGAGTGCATGTCACAGCGCCCGGTTCTCTAGTCACCAAGCCCCCGTATCGAGTCCAGCGCGGCGGAGCTCCGCACTCTCGATACCTCACTATCGAACCTCATTCTAAGAGTCTGCGTGAGGCCAGTCAAGACGAATTACGGTGTCCGGTCTTATGATTCGTCACGTCAGCGGCGCCCTCCCCAGCGTTTCCAGCGCATCCGGTGTCACCGTCCGCACCTGTGGAAGGCTATCCTGAATCTCAAATAATTCCTGAAAGGAATCATTCACCATGACCAAACGCGATGCGTCAATGCTTCGGCGCGCCATGAATTCCTTCAATGCCCCCACTTTGTCGTCGGTGACGCGGATTTCCTCGAACATCCGCGGAACCATGTGGACATTCATAAGGGACTCTGCTTCTGGATTACGCGTAAACAGGGCCTGTCGGATGCCCCGGTTCCTCAGATCGTATAGACACCCCATCGCATCCGGATCGGGACGCCCGTCTCTTCGAATAAGTGTATCGTCCCAGTCCCAAATCACCCAGTCAAAAGCCTCCGCATCGGTGTAATTTCGCATACTCCGATTCAACAATACGTCCGAACGCAATCGCGGGATCCGCACCGGATACCCGGCAAACAGAAAGACGGATATCAAGGGAATATTGACTCCGCTCAGTCGCGTTTGGGCGCTGCTTCCTCCGAGCCTCGGGTTGATCTCCATTAGAACAGGCTCGCCAGCTTCGTTGCATTTGAACTGGGCGAACCATGGACCTTCAATCCGCAATGTTGCCGCTATTGCCTCCACATGCATGGCAACGCGCGGGTCATGCACACTGCACGTCCCCAAAGAAATGCCCTGACCAATCCGGCTGCGCGCGCGCTGGTTCGCAAATAACAGCACTCCTTGGCGGTCACTGATACAATCCACCGTGAATTCATCCCCCGGCAAGTATTCGCTTAGAAGCAAACCCTTCTCCACCGCTGCCGCCAGTTGCGATTCCGTCGTCACGTGCATCCCGCCGACGGAGCCGCTCGCCACGTCAGGCTTGGCAAAGACTGGCAAGGAGGCATCCTCTGGCTTATAGACGCGTGGAACCGGCACACTACCCTTGAGCCGCTCATAGGTTTTACGCTTGGACAGCAGCATCGTGGCAATCTCGGCACGCGGCGTCACAAACGTTACACCTTCCATCGTCCACTGGGAAAAGACGGCAACGAGCCGGTCCCACGCAGGAAGTACGATATCGATGGCATGCTCACGGAGGATAGACTGGAAGCGCGGCACGAAGTCCGGCTCGTCATACCCGGGGCATAACACATAGTTCGTGAGCAGGTGGCGCGCCGGATCGTGAACCTTCTCGTAACTGCTGCCGCCGAACAAGGTGATCTTGTTGCTCTTCGAGAGGGCCTGTACCGCTTCCAGACCGGGTTCGTTGCGGGTAGGAAAGACAAACACGTTCATGACTGAACCACCCGAACGGACGAAGTAAATAACGTCACTCGATGATATCCTTGATGATGTAATAAGGGCGGTTCTGGACTTCAATATAGATTCGGCTGATGTACTCGCAAATCAGGCCCATACTTATCAGGTGGACGCCTTGCAGGAACAGCAACACGGCTATCACCGATCCCATTTGGTTAATGTCACCGTCCACGATACGGATGTAGACCACCCGGGCCCCCAGCGCAAATCCGCCTATGGCAAACAACCAGCCCACCAACCCTATGAACTGCAGTGGCGCGGACGTAATGCTCGTAACAAGGTCGAACGCGGTACGGAAGAGCCGAAGTACGCCATACTTGCTTGTGCCTGCCGCGCGCTCGCTATGCGCCACTTCAACCTCGCACGTCCGTACGCCAAGCCAGGCTACTTCAGCCGGCAGGTAGCGGGAACGGTGATTGAATTGGGCCAAACGGTCAGTTACTTCACGTCGAAACACCTTCAATGAACACCCGATGTCTCGGAACCCGGCTTTCGTCAGGCGACGCACCAACGCATTCAGAAGCAGCGACGGCAATTTGCGCAGGACTGAATCCTGCCTCCGTTGACGCCACCCGATAACAAAGTCATAGCCCTCTTCAATCTTGGCGATCAGTTTCGGCAACTCTTCAGGAGGATTCTGCAGATCGGCGTCGATTGTAGCCACAATCTGGCCTCGGACATTGGCAAAGCCCGCAAACAAGGCCGGGCTCTGACCAAAGTTCCGGCTCAACCGGATAATGCGCAGCCGTGAATCGCGGGCGCGAAATTCCCTGAGAATCTCAACACTACGATCCGAACTGCCATCGTCGACGGCAAGAATCTCGTAGCTTCGCCCACTCGATTCTAAAGCTGCCGTGAGACGCTCGATAAGAGGACGAATATTCGGTTCCTCATTAAATATGGGAACCACCACCGAGACTACCGGCGTGTTTTCCGACATGCGTCCTCCTTTTTAGCCAACCACACCTGACTTCAAGGTACTATTCGCGATTCTGGCGAGTCAATCGAACCAAGCTTCTCAAAGGCGAGCGGTTACGCGCAAATCCGAATCAGTTCTTCTTCGCGCGAAGTACTCCATCGAAAACCACGCAAGCGACTCTCCGTGTGGCCGTACCCTGCGAGTCGGGTATGAGGTTCAAAAGCGCATCTACTTCGTCGTCACCGATTCGCAATTCATCGCAAATGACTCGCATCATTCTCATGAGATCGGGATTCGAGAGGCATTCGCCGGGTTCTTCAGGAAGCATGATTGAAGGATCGCCACCTGCAAGTTTAAGCACACGCCGCGCCCATACGTCGGCGTCGCTATAGCGAAATGAACCCTCTGGGTTCGCCTGATAACTATCGAAGAACCCCCTCGTTCCCAGACGTTGAAACGCGGCAAAGTCAGGGTGGTCTTTCGGTAAGTCGTCGAAATATGTAATCACCTGGCCTTGCGACAACAGGATATCCTGAAGTTCCTGCACGGGAATGTGGCGCGGCTGCACGCGCTGTTTGATTGCGAGATGCGCGGCTACTCCCGCCGCCTGCCCCATGCACATCCAAGTCGGCTCAAGTCGAACCGACGAAAAAGCAATGTGCGTCGCGGATGCGGGAACGGGCGCCAATAGGCCATCGACCTTCTTCGGGACTATCGCGCGATAGGGAATCTGATAGGGACGCGTGTACCGATTCAGCATGAGGATGTATCCTTCAAGCGCGTCTTCGTGACCACTCTCGTACTTGCGCGTGGGAAACGAATCGATGGGAAACTCACCCGCGCAAATGCTATCGGCATGGACCGGCGCGCGAAAGGACTCGGGTGCATAGGTCAGGTCGCGCTCACTGATCGTATATTCACCCACAACGCGCCGTGCCTCGCGCACATAGAACTGAAACGGGAAACTACCGTTATCCGTAAACTCGTCTTTTGCGAACCCATACTGACGCGCCGCCTCACGGTCAGCTTCGGGAACTTCAGGGTCGTTCTGCAAAAAGTACACGAGTCCAAGGGTGATATTGCGAATGCGCTGCATAATCGCTTCGCGTTCCGCCCACGATGCCTCCGGATATCCCGTGTTTTCCTCCGCAAACGGGAAGCCCAATGGCCAAGGCTTCATGTTCACGTCATACTTCTGATTCGGAATTGGAGCGATGGACAACGCAAGCAGTGCCGATTTGATGCGGCCCAGCCTCAGGTCGAGCAGATAATTCAAGTAACGTTTGCGGTCGTAATCGGGCGGCACTTCCGGATAGACCCGGTTAGCTGGATCGGAGCTAAAACACAGCCGGTAGGTGTACGCGACCAGACGGTCGTCGCCAAGACCCGTAGTTCCGGGAAGCAGGGCGCGAGTCGTGTGATCCATGTAAATCACACCTGCGTGCGCCTCGTCGAATTCGTCGCGGCTTTCGCGCCCTAGACGATACTCGGCTCCCGCAAACGCCGCCAGATCGCCTTCGTACGTCGCGTCGATGAAAACCTTTCCTGAGAACTCGACTTGTTCCCCAGTTTCGCGATTGGTCACACGCACTGATTTCACGCGCTTCCCGCTTCGTGCCGCGCTATCCAACCGATGCCGCAGGAATACGTGTATCTTGGGTTGCTCGGCCAGCATCTCGTTGAAGATTCGCTCCGCAACAGAAGGCTCATAAAAATAGCCGCCACGGCATGCCTTCACCTGCTCTGAATCCGCGCCATAGGTCTTCGTATAATACGCGAGCACGCGGCCCACGAATTCATCCCAAAGACCGCCAATGGCCCCCGCCGTTTCGACGTCCGACTTCCCGAGTCCGCTCGCCGACATACCCCCCACATGCCCGTAGTACTCGAAAAGCGCAACGCTGTGCCCCAGTCGCGCCGCCGCTACCGCCGCTCCAATTCCACCTGGAGTCGCCCCGACTACGATTACGTCGCACGAGCGCGATTCAATCGCGGCTGCCTGTCCATTCACAAATGCGACAGTGGTAATGAGCACAAGCACTGACAGTGAATTACGCACGACCGACTCCTCCAAAACTCACAGATTGCTTATCAGTGGCACCGGGGCTCATCTACCGCGTTTGGCGCAAACTAAGACTGACGCATACCTCGACTACAGCCCGGTTCAGCGCCTCGGTCCCACATCGCGCACATCAACCGGCTTGATACCCAGAGCACGCAACAAGTGCGCATCTGAAAACACTGGCCGACCTTTCTTGCACGAGGCCAGCTTCGGGTCCGCGCACACCGACCCGTCACGTAACGTCAAATCGGTGGCATCCGTCGCTTTGTACTGGTCAAGCGCTATCCCCTCCACCTTTCCTTTTTCACTATAGAAAACGTTGTTCGGCATCGATACTATCGCGTTGGGATTCGTTACGGTGAGTCGCCCTTTCACAACAACGACATTGCGCTCAAAAGTAAATCCCGAAGAACGAGGAAATGTTAACTTCGCGTCACCGCTACAGATGAACACATTGTTGCGAATCGTGTTGTTCTTCGCCATGTGATTGTGCGACGGCCACGCGCAATCCGTCGAAAGATTGCCCTCTACGACGCAGTTCTCGGCCTGTTCGTCCAGGTAATACGCGGACGCGCCATAACCACCTTCAGATTCGATGTCGTGAATCCAATTGCCCGCCAAACGCATGCCCTTGCCAAAACCAACGTAGATGCCCGCCCCGTCATGTAGTTCCTGCATCACGTGATGGATGTGGTTCCCTTCGATCACGTGATTGTCACCGCCGCACACGATCCCACTGTACGTCGTATCGTGAATCAGGTTGTGCAGGAAACGCACGCTCTTCCCTTCCGCCTCGTTGCCGGAAAGCGCAATCCCGCTGGGATAGGTACGTCCCACGTGATGAATATGGCAGTCGCTTACTTCGACACCTCCGCCTGCGCGAATGCCTCCCGCACCCGTATCGTGCACGTGACACCGCGCAATGAGAAGCCCATCACTCCCCCACGTCTGGATTCCCTGGCCGTTCACGTTCGCTATGCCCACATCTTCGATGCGGCAGTTCTCTGACTTGCCAACCTGAATTGCGCCCGCAAAAGCGGATGCCCCGAATCCTCCCGCTTTGAGTGGTGTATTGGTCACGGAGAGTCTTAACCCGCGCAAGGTCACGTTCTTCACCGGACCATTCTTGGAGTCAAGAACGACAATGGATTCCATCGTCGGCAGAATCGCCGCCGCGCTTTCCATATCCTCGCCAGGAAGCGGCCAATACACGACTCTTCCCGCGGCACGGTCAAGGTACCATTGACCCGGTTGGGTCATGCCCTCTCGCACATTCCAGACAACATACTTTTTCACCCCGAATGCCCCGGCAGGATGCCCGGCTTCATTGCTGAAGGTCAGCGTATGAGCTTGCGCGTCATTGGCCGCAACACCGACTACCGATTCGTCCCACATGTGGTAGACCGTCAACTCAGCGCTTCGTACGTCCAGCCACTCCCCCAAATCAGCGGGGTTGTATGTGAGCGTGGTCAGTTCTTCGTGGGTGGGTTTGCGTTTCCATCCGCCGCCGGTTGTACTCATCCACGGCACGTCAAAGACCGTAAGATGCTCGAAGTATCCGGACTCAGGCAGGCGCGCGCGTTTGCAGAAGCGGCCATTCACGACAAGCATTCGGGCGTCGCGCTGCGCATCGGATACCTTTGCGCTCCAGAAGCGATCGCCGTCGCGTTCCCATCCTGCGATTGGCTTTCCACCGTACAGCGTCACGTCGCCGCGCTTGGAAGCCTCGATGGTGAGCCCGCTATCCGCGGCGTTCAGCGTTAGAGGCGCGTCCAGGAAGTACTCACCGGGAAGCAGCATGATGCGGCGCGGCCTTTCCGTGCCTAGTTTGCGTGTGGAGTCGAGTGCGGCGTGAAGCGTGGCAAATGGGGCGCGTCGTTCACCGCTGATCGCGTCGTTGCCCCCAGGGGCAACGAACAACGAGTGTGAACCCTCCTTGAGATTCTTCCCATGCGGGGCACTTGCGCATCCTGTGGCGTGCAATATCACGGCAAAACCGATGCACGCGACCGGTACCCAACAGTATCGAGCAACAATTCTTAACACGACGCGAGTCTCCTTTCAGGAACACAGGATCGACACGACCTGAGTTTGCCTAGGCAGTAGCAGTCTGCATTCTAGCGGATCTTGCCTGTGCTATATGGGAGTTGCTGCCGGAAACGCTTCGCATCGCACGGCTGATTGCGCCGCAGAGCCTTCAGGAAATGCGTGAACTCAGTAAGGCATCAACGGAATTCCGCTGCCTCCGTGCAGCAAGACTTGCCGCACGTAGAGGGTTTCACTCAAGGCTTGAATGAACAGAATGGCGAGAATAAGCCCAAAGAGTTTCAAAGCGGTACAACCGGCGGCGCGCAGGGCGGCCCCGCGCGTATCTCTGCCCGTCCATGACCGGACCAAAAGGGCCAATGAGAAATTCATACCGGCAACCGTACCGAGTACATACGAAAAAGACTCGAGAGCAAGCATCCAACTGAAACCCAGCATGGAACCCAACGTGGATGCATCCCACTCTGCGAGGCTCCTTCCTTGAGTCCATCCCACATAGAGGAGCAGAAGGAAACCCGGCACCAAGAAGAACCCCGGCAGGACGTAAGATATGAGGATTCCCAATACATTGATGAGGAAGACAATTCCAGCGACGGATGCGACAGTCGTAGCTGAGCCTTCGCACAGAGCATTCCTGAACGGGCCGAAAATGGTCTCCAAGGCAATTACCTGGCCTGAGTCCAGGTTTGCCGCACCCGCTTCTTGCGCTGCATCGGTCGTCATGAACCCATACGAAAGCCCGCCCAGAATGGCCAACAAATAGAAAAAGACGACCGACCAGAAGAGGAGCCTGAGGTGCCGGGAATAGGCCGGCATCTTCTGCTGCGCCTCTTCTCCGCGACGCTGGAGCACGACGGCTGATGCGCTGACGATGATTCCTACCGCAATGGGTGCAAAGAGCCACGTGCCAAGGTTGTATGTTTGCATGGCGATACGATGCTCTGGTTCCGCTGGGGTGCACGGAGGACCGCATACCCCCGTGATTCCTGGTTTGCTCCCAGCTTTACGTTAGACCGTATTCGGAAGGCACGAAGAGGTGTGCGTACTGCTTGGCATAATGCGCGGCCGCCCCGTCGCCAAGCGACTCAAATTCATCCATGCCCGCTCGAATCATCCCTATCCAATTTTGCTCGACTTCGGGGATCGACAAACGCCCCTCGCCCGCCGCCTCGTCAATAATCGCCAGCGCCTCTTTCGCTGCCCGATGCGCCCGCTGCAAACGATCCGGTGTCGAAATGATCGCTTTCGCAATGCGCATACACGACTCTGGTGCAAGCACCAACGCTTCGGCACTCGTCCGCACGTCCGACAACGTGAGCAGATCGCGTACGCGCACCGCGTCGCCGGATCGCGTGGCCTCGTTCATCAACTTGCAGTCGTACCATAGCTGCTCAAGCGATACCTCTGGTGAGAACCCACCGAATAGCTGCACAAACGGCACGGACTCGTTGCTCCACGTGTCGCAGCAAGCCATCGCCACATTGCCGACTGGACTCGAATGCGCGCACGCCGCGGACTTGCCTTCCATCGCGATGGGAATCCCCGCGATGGCTTTCAGCACCGGACCTTCGTACGCGCAGTCCTTGTCGGGTCCCTTCGCGCCACATTCGATTGCGACCAGCGATCGCGCCGCCCCGACTGCGCGCACCATCGCCGCAAACACAGTCGGCAGCATGCGTTTGCGAGCAAGCTGCATGGCCGTATTCGCAAAACCGCAGGCTGCATCGCCCCCCGCGACCTTGCCGTACGTATCGGCAATCTTGCAGATCTTTGTCCACAAGAACTCCATGTCGTTCGAGCCCAGCGTACCCATCGCGAACAACACACCGCCGATGTCGCAATTCAGCAAAGCATCGTCGGAGACTTCCTTACCTCCGGTTGATTCGATGGACAGAATGTCAGAGTCTGCCGCGCACGCCTCAAAACACTCAAACACAAGTCGCGTCTCGTCGCTCGTGCGCAAACGTGGCGGCCTGACTCGGTCGCGTATATCGGCAACCGTCGTCCGAAGCGCCGAATGGACGCCCTTGGCCTCGTACCGATCCATGGCTTCACGGGTAACGCGGATCACACGCGCGCCCCACGATGGATTGAGGGTCAACTCAAACACGAGCTCGATTTCGATGATCAGCTTGGCAATGCCGAGATCGTAGGCGCGCTCCAACACGCCTTCGGCCATTCGCGCATACAAGGTCACGACATCGTCTATGGTAGACGCGCTTACCTCGCTGCCGTGAGGAAGTATGTAGTTGACCTCGGGGATCGTCTCCCCGCTGCCCACGGTAATGTGTGGAGTGACGCGAACAGGATTGGGACAAACACCAAATACAAGGGCACGTGCCTCCGGCACTGCCAAAGAGGAAAAGAAACGCATCACGGAACCTTCCAGGCGACCTAAGCGCCTCTAGCCGCTGCCACCGCTTGCGCAATAGCGCGAATATGAGCCGGGCCCGTGCCGCAACACCCCCCTATGATGTTGACCCCAGCATTTATCAAATCCGGTACGCACGCGGCCATCGACTCCGGCGTCTCTGGATAAGACACCGAACCGTCGTCGCCGCGAATAGGACTGCCCGCGTTGGGATGAACGAGAATGGGCGTCTGAGGCGCCGCAGCGCGAAGCTCGCGCGCCACGCTGACCATCTCGCGCGGTCCCAACGTACAATTGATGCCAAGAATGTGAGCGCCTGCTTCGAGCATGGCGGCTGCCATGTCCGCCGCGCCCACACCCATCATGGTTCGATACCCGGTATCGGTTTGCGTGGTGAACGTGAACGATGCCACTACCTCGAGTTTGGTATTCTCGCGCACCGCGCGCACCGCGATGCCCGCTTCATCCAACGCGGACATCGTTTCGACACTACATGCATCGGCGCCGCCGCGTTCCAGCGCGATGGCCTGCTCGCTGTATTGCGCGTAGAGCTCGTCCTCGGTCACATCGCCCATCATCAAGAACTTCCCGGTAGGCCCGACTGATGCCAATACGTGCACAGAGTCGCCCGCAACCTCGCGCGACAACCGGGCGGCCGCCTCGTTCAATTCAGCGACACGATCGGCAAGCCCGTAGGCTTCCAGCTTTATTCGTGTCCCGCCAAAACTGTTGGTCATCACCATGTCGGCGCCGGCATCGGCATATTGCTTCGCAATGTCACGCACCACATCGGGATGCGAGACGTTCCACAACTCGGGACATTCCCCTGGTTGCAGACCGGCAGCCACGAGAAAGCTTCCCCATCCGCCATCGGATACCAGTACTTTCCCGGAGGCAATCTCTTCGCGCAATGTCTTCATAGACACGACTGTCCCTTCTGCGCGGCAGGCGGAGCCTGCCCGCGCCACGCACTACGCAGCCACGCCGGTCAGATAATCGAGTGCGCCCTGCGGATCGGGGAAATAGGCGTTCGCGCCAATCTTCTTCGCAAATTCCGACGTAAGCGGAGCACCGCCGACGATGACGACCGTATCCGGGCTCTGCTGCCGAATCGCGGCAACCGTCTTCTCCATATTAACCATCGTCGTCGTGAGCAACGCGCTCAGGCCCACTACCGCTTTCGGATGGTCCTTCAGCGCATTCAAGAACTTGTCGGCATTGACGTCGACCCCGAGGTCAATGACTTCCCAGCCGCCGCCTTCCATGACCATGCTGACAAGGTTCTTGCCGATATCGTGCAAGTCGCCCTGAACTGTACCGACTATGAACGTACCGCGATGCTGCGCTTGCCCCGATTCAAAATAAGGCTTCAAGTGCTTCATGGCCGCCTGCATCGCCTTGGATGCCATCAGCAAATCCGGAACAAACACCTTGTTCTCACTAAACTTGCGACCGATGGCGTTCATGCCGATAACCAATCCCTGGCCCAACACATCACTCGGGGGAATCCCCATCTGAAGCGCGGCGGCCGTTAGTTCGTCCGCACCGTCTTGACCTTTGAGATCCGGCGGATACGGCGACGCGGCGTTGACCTTCCCCCGTTCAATGCATTGCGCAATTCGTTCGATGATTTCAGACATAAGGCTCCCCTTCCTGTCTCCTTTCTCCCAGAGACAAACACACTTAATATTGCCCTAGCTCAAGTCCCCGGTCAACAAAGAACCGGTAACTGTCATACTCTACCTGATCCGGTATGGAATGGTCGGAGTGAAGCACATACCCGTACCCGCTTTTCACGGCAGGCACTTTGGCCTCCAACTCGCGCGCTATCTGCTCCTTGTCATTCGAATACAGGACTCTGACGTCAATCCCCCCCATAAACGACAGGCGGTCGCCATACTGGCGATGAAGCTCCAGCAGATCCATACCGGCTTTGACTTCAATCACTTGGAGGCAGTCGATGCCTGCTTCAATCATCCCCGGTACCAGCGGAGCCACATAACCACATGAATGCATTACCACCGGCAAATTCCTCGACTTCGCATAGTCGATGGTTTTGCAGTGCCCCGGCTGCACAATCTCTTTGTACATGTCGCACGAGAAGAAGGGCCGCCCCTTGAATCCCATGTCCTCGTAGAACCACACTCCGTCGGGAGCGCCTTCTTCCGCAAACAAAATCTCCATCAAGTCGATGGTGAGCTGCGCATACGTGTCGACCATCTCGCAGATCCATTCAGGGTCAACGGCCATGCCCATCAGCATGTACTCGTGCCCGCAAACGGGATGCATCAACTCGAATACATTGCATCCGCACCACGCGAAGAACCGGTTGCGCGCGGCCGCTTCCTGCTTGATGCGGCGGTACGCCGCGAAATCGATACGCGCGCGATCCGCTTTCAGATACGGCTTGATGTGCTCTTCCCAACCGGCCCGCTCCTTCACTAAGAAGTCGACGTGCTCCGGAGTCGTATCATGCAGCTTGTGCCGCCGCAATACCGCCCCGTTACCGTCGCGCACAAGTATGGTTTCTTCGGTCTCCTCAACGAGCTCGGGTTCGAAATCGAGTTTGGCGACTGCATTGAAGGGCCAGCACAGTTGCAGGTCAAATCCGAAGTGATCCTCCATCGATTCCATCGCGTTGATGCGCCCCTCGGCACTCCATTTCTTGTGGGTGTCGCCCCAGAAATGCTCGAAAACGCCGATTCGATCGACAGGTTTGCGCTTCAGAATATTGTGTATACGCTCTACACTGGTCATCATGCGTATTTGGGCTCCCCTCCGACCCCGAGCACTTCGCGTTTGCGATCAAGATAGTAGAGGTAATTCGCGAGCGGAACATCGGCTGGCACGCGATGATCGACGCCCGGAATGAATCCCCCTTCTTCGACACACGGCCTCAAACGATCCAACTCCGCATCGATTGCCGCACGCGATTCCGCGAGCTTAAGCTTGCAGACTCCCCCCCAAAGCTTCACACGCTTACCGTACTTGGCCCGTATCATACATGGATCCGTCCCCGCATGCACCTCAACGGGGAACATCGTGGTGAGCCCGTTGTCCAGAAAGGTGTCGATGATCGGGAGAATGTTGCCATCCGTATCCGACGTATACACCGTGCAACCGTGCGCGGCGAGCAAATCCGCGATTCGCCGGTACCACGGACCCGCCACCGCTCGCATAAACTCCGGCGGTACAATCGGCCCCATGTTGAAGCAAATGTCTTCCCAACCCATGCAGAAATCGACTTCAACGCGGGACAACACCCTCTCAAGCACGCCCACCGCACACGAGCCAAATGCATCGACGATGTGCGCCAGGAAATCTGGATCCTCGTATGCCATCGTGGCGATTCGCTCAAACCCCATCAAATTGCGCGGTACACCAAGTAGGCTCCCCCCATAAACACCCACCGGCTTGTCCGTCTCCTTTGCAGTGGCAATCGACTCTTCAAAACCAGTCCACCGCTCAGGCCGGTCCACCTCGAGCAACTCCAGGTAGGGCATCCATGAAGCACGATCTTTCACCGGAAAATCGATGAAGTGAGGGATCGACTGATCTCCGAACTTGTTTATCTGCGCGATGCACCCCAGTTGATCTCGAAACACGTAATAATCGCCCCGCACTTCGTATACCGACGCCTCAAAACGAGGCACCGGATTCGAATGCGCCCCGATCATGTGCCAACTCTCGATGCCGAAGTACTCGTATGCCGATGCTTCATCCACGACATGCTCAGGCAAACCCTGCCGATGCCAGACCTGAAGCGTTCGGTCCCAATAACCAAACTCAAAATTGGGCCGTCTGTCGACCTCCTGAAATGACATCGTTCGCCTGAATCGCTCCCGCAAGGTAAGACCGTTAGTCGTTGCCAGAGCAACCTTTGCGTCGTCCCCCCGCCTTGAAATCATCGTCTGTATCTCGGCGTAATCCATGCCGTTAACATCCTCCCCCTGCGAGATGCTATACTCCCACCTCGAATTGTAATTACAGCGTCGGCCCGCTTGTGAATTAGCTGCATGGTGACCCCGACGCGCACCATGTTGGCCTCGAACCGTAATGGGGAAATATCATGACTTCGCGCGAACGTGTCGTCAAGGCACTTGAATCAGACCGTCCGGACCGTGTGCCCAGAGATCTCTGGACACTTCCCGGCGTGCGCCTGAATCGAGCCAATGAACTTAAACGCATGTACGAGCTGTATCCTTCGGATATCGGCGCGCCACTCTTCCGCTATGGCAAATCACTCCGCCAGAAAGGCACGGAAGGCGTTGTTGGCACCTACACCGACGAATGGGGTTGCGAATGGACCGTCGGCGAAGTCGGTGTTTCCGGCGAAGTGAAGAATCCCCCGCTCGCGGATTGGTCGGCGCTTGACGGTTACACCCCGCCGTGGGAATTGCTGGAAGGAGTCGATCTCGCGGCAACCAACGCCTACTGCCAATCCACCGACAAGTTCATGCGCGCCGGCACCCACGTGCGCCCGTTCGAACGCATGCAGTTTCTGCGCGGCACCGAAAACATGCTTGCCGACGTGCTCATGCAAACCGACGAGTTCTTCCGGTTGCGAAATATGATTCACGATTTCAACATTCGCGAACTGGAGATGTGGGCCAACACCAAAGTCGACGCCGTGAGTTTCATGGACGACTGGGGCGCGCAAAGCAATCTGCTCATCGATCCCGACCTATGGCGCGAGCTATTCAAGCCGTTGTACCGCGAGTATTGCGAGATCATCAAAAGCTCCGGCAAATACGTGTTTATGCATTCCGACGGCCATATTCGCGCCATCATTCCCGACTTGATCGAAATTGGTGTGGATGCAATCAACAGCCAGTTGTTCTGCATGGACATCGAAGAACTAGGCAAGACGTTCAAAGGAAAGATCACCTTCTGGGGAGAAATCTGCCGGCAACGCATCATGCCGTTCGGCACGTCCGACGATGTCCGCAACGCCGTCCGCCGCGTCCGCCGCGCACTCGACGACGGTCAAGGCGGCGTCATCGCCCAATGCGAATGGGGCGTCAATGACCCATTTGAGAATATTGCGGCAGTGTTCGAGGCATGGGAAAAGCCTCTGGAAGCCGTGTAGGACAAGGCGGCCCGAGTGGACTGATCGGTCTCTGCGAAGAAAGGGTCGACTGGACCGTGCTGCAGTATGTGTGGAGGGAGTTGAAGGAGGCTCTCTCAACTGGGTAGTCTTTGCACATTCGGTTGCTCGTCAGGGCAATCTCGATGGGGGTTCTTCAGAAGTAAAGTGAGGGGGTACTATGCATCCGGACCAACGCCGATGGCTCGTGCTTCTAGCTGGAGTCTGCTCGAATCTCTGCCAGGGATCCGCATACGCGTTCAGCGTGTACGCCAAACCGCTCATGGAATTTCTGGGCTGCGATAAAGTCTCCATAGGCTGGGCTTTCACGATCAATGTGGGATTCCTCGCTGCCGGTACCATCGTCGCGGGGAAACTGGCTGATTCGAAAGGGCCGCGCATGGTGATCCTAATCGGCGGGGTGGTCTTTGGGTGCGGCTTGCTCCTGGCCGGTCTCGGGGTGAAGAGCCTTCTCTGGATCTATTTAACCTATGGTCTGATGCTGTCGTTGGCCAGCGGCGCGGCGTATGGCGCGGCAGTCGGCGCCAGCGTGAAATGGTTCCCCGACAAGCGGGGTCTGGCTTCCGGCATCGTGGTCGCCGCGCTTGGTTTCGGGCCGGTGATTATCGCCCCGGTTGCCCAGAAACTCATTTCGCTTTATGGCATTCTCACAACCTTCCAGATATTCGGTGTGGTTTTCATGGTCGTCATCTGCGCGGCATCCTGGTTCATCACCAGTCCGCCCAAGGATTACCTCCCGCAAGGTTTCGTCCCTAAGGTGCCGCAAGGCGGAGCCCCGGTGGTCAACATGACATGGACCCAGATGCTGGGCCAAGGGCGCTTCTGGCTCCTTTACGTCCTATACGTCTGCGGAGCGTTCTCCGGGTTGCTGATTATCAGTCAGATGAAACCGTTTGCCATGGAACTTGCAAAGCTGGACGATATGAAAGCGGCGTTCGTCGTGAGCATCCTGGCGGCGGCGAACGCAAGCGGCCGCGTGGTTTGGGGGGCGGTTTCGGATCGGATTGGCCGCTATTTGTCACTGGTGTTCATGTTCCTGATCACCGCTTCGGCCATGTTCCTGATGACCAAGTTCTCGGGGAGTTCGTACACACTGATCCCGCTGGTGATCTTCATTGGATTGTGCTACGGAGGGTATCTGGGGCTCTTCCCCTCGATGTGCGCCGACGCATTCGGGCCTAAGAACCTCACGCTCAACTACGGACTGCTGTTCTCGGCCTTCAGTATCGCGGGCGCCTTGGGACCATACGTCGGAGCGAAATTCGCTAAAGATCCCAACACGGCTTTCATTATCTCGGGTATCATTTGCTGCTTCGGGTTGATACTGGCTTTGATGGGGAACAAGTTCGTCAAGAAGACCGCCTAGTCCGGTCGTTTCAGAAGCTCCCGCTGGCGCTCTACGCTGGTCCGCACCAGTCCATGCCCGTCTGTGTTAGTCCATGCCCGTCTGTGTTAGTCCGTGCCCGTCTGTGTTAGTCCGTGCCCGTCTGTGTTAGTCGGTGCCCGTCCGTGTTAGTCCGTCCTACCCGCACCATTGCCTCTTCAATCCAAAATCGAAAATCCAAAATCCAAAATAAAAAAATAGAATGCCCCGGCATTCCTTCCGTCGAAGGGACGCCGGGGCAATTTCCCCCGGGTGAAATCTTGCCGCTGGCAGATTGAATAGCGACTAGGCGCTACCAATTCCTGCTTCGCAAGCAAGCTCTACGCACGGGCCATTTCGGGGAGACTCCGCCTCGCGACTCCCAATATTTGGTCTTAGCTGCAAGGCTGTCCTGGTGACATAGGTGGGATGTGAAGGCTTGGGTTGGCCGAACAGCGCGGTCAGATGGGTAAGGTAGGTGTTCATCGGTCTGACCCGCCATCCTCGCCGAGAGTCGTAACATCCCCCCGGTTATGGTCGTCGTTTTTAACTAGTACATTTCGCACCAGCTCTAACAGAACCGGCTTCTCAACCGGCTTTGCTACATAAGTATAGCCGTTCAGGGCTTTCCGCGCCCGCGGAGTCATGTCAACCCCAGCGCCCGACATGGCGATTATCGGAAGATCCGGAAATTCGTCATGTAGAATCGTCAAGGTCTCAATACCTTCCTGTTCCGGCATCATAATGTCCGTGATGACCAGGTCTGGACGCTCATGTCGGCAAATATCTACGCCAACTTTCCCATTCTCCGCGTCCCACACCTCATGGCCGTCTTGCTCTAAAATCAGGCGAAATGTCAGACGAAGGACCGGTTCGTCGTCAATTACTACGATCCGTGACATCCCTTCGCTCCCCTCGTGACTCACCTACGGCCAGTGCCCCCCGGCTAGTGCTTTGACGGAGTGTACCCTCGTGCTACTCGGCACGCTCCCCGGGAAGACGCTTTCAACTTGACCAGCAGGACCATCCAGACCCTTACCAGTCATCACGGCTATATATAGAGCAGGTTGCGTGCCAAACTATCGTTCCATTCCAGGATAACCACAAATACTTGCAATTGAATCACTTAGGTTAAGAACCGACACACCTCAAGCCAACGCCGATTGTCCTACCCCCTGTCCCCGTGCACAAGTCTGCTCAGGACATAAGTGTCTCTATACGTTTTTTGCACACGCAATTGCGCTTTGCGCGGCGTCTTTAGTGAGTAAATACGGCCTCACGCGGTCCCCGATACCCCAACAAGATCGGAATAGATTGAGTCTCTGACTCACCGTTCCAACGGTACTCGCCCCTTCGCTACGAATCTTCCCTCGACCAGCGAATAGACCTGCGTGTATCCAAGACGAGACTCCCCCTCCTGACGGCTCTTGAACTCAGTAAGCAGTTCGGGCACCCCATCTTCGTTCAAATCCTTCATGTACACGACAGTAGGGATCTCGACAATCTGCTGATACTCCTTGCCGTTCCATGACCATGCCTCAAATCGGTCGCCTTCAGCTAGAAACGATAGCCTACAGAAAAAGAGGTCTAGATTTCCGTCGCCATTCATGTCGCGGACCCCAAACGAAGAGGCAAAATAATCCTCAATCGCCGCTCCCGCACTGCCAACGAAATTGAATCCAAATTCCGGACTGCGCCATTGGGACGTGTAGACCTTGCCATTCCACTTGAAGACTTCGACTAATGCTCTGAAGTCAGGGAGAGGTTCCTTGGCCGTGTAGATCTCGCGAGTGTAAGCGACGGCGATTTCATCTTGGCCGTCCCTATCCAAATCGGCGTAGATCACGGCAGGCGATTGCGATTTCTCACGGTTTGTCACTGGCGCCTGAGTCGACTTGGGTATGGAAGACGTGGCTATACGGGCGTCACTGGGCAGGATGGCTGCAATTTGTCTCAAGTTAAGCACAGGAGGAGAATCACCCAAGGCCGAGAGGAGAATCCCCCACAGACCGGCACTCAAGCTACACGTTGTCACTAGACGTACGTACCCGTATCGAAGCGGATGAGGCGGCATGTCGGAACTCTCCAGAGACGATCATCGACGTCTCTCCATGATCGATCCGCAAATAGACTCGTCAGTTCCTTTCTATGGAAACAACCACTTCGTCGTCCAGGGGCCGCCATCCTCTCGACTATAGACGAGGCGTTCATGAAGCCGGAACGGTTTCTCCAGCCAGAACTCTATCTCGCGCGGAATCACACGGTAGCCCGACCAGAAGTCCGGACGCGGCACGGCTCCAATTCCGAACTTGATCGCATACTCCGCCGCGCGCCGTTCCAGTTCGAGGTATCCCGTCAGTGGTTGCGACTGCTTCGACGCATACGCCCCAATCCGGCTCTGGCGATCCCGAGACGCGAAATACGCATCCGCCTCTTCCGTCGTAACCGGTTCGACGCGCCCCGTCACCCGAATCTGCTTCCCAATCGTCGTCCAATAGAAACACAACGCGGCATGCGGGTTCTCGGACAATTCACGCGCCTTTGGACTGCCTAAATTGGTGTAAAACACAAATCCGCGATCGTCGAACGCCTTCAGCAGAACCATGCGCGCCGAAGGAACACCCGACGCCGACGCCGTCGCCAGACACGCCGCCGTTGGCTCGCGCAGCCCACACGCCTTTCCTTCCTCAAACCACTTTCCAAACAACTCTATAGGATTCTCAACGACAGGTATCGCCATGAACACCTCTCCAACGCTTCCCCCAAGGACGCGAATCGTGCACCAACAAAGCGCCCGGAGCCGCCATCCCGACGACTCCGGACAAGACCCATATCATAGCAGGGTCGCTGCCTCACACATAAACCCGACTCTGCCGAGCGCACACCATATGCGCGAGTACCGAAAGGGCACCGGTGAATTGACGCATGGTACTTTCTCCGACGCCCTACTCCCTACGATTGATCGCCCTCTCCATCAACGTTTGTCCGTTTGCGTCGAGAATCGCAATCTCCAACCGGTCCGGCGTCGCCTTTGCACGAATGACCGTAGCGTTTTCGGCCTCCGATCCGCCTCCAATGACGATAGGATAGTCGTGCTGCCCGGCGACGGGTTCCACAATCTCGTGTCTGTGAAGATGCCCGCAGATGAGCACATCGAGTTTTCCCGCGTTGAGCAGTGGTGCCCATTTCGAGGTGCAATCTTCCGGTCCATCGCCAGACTGAAACATCGGCATGTGCATGAATCCGACGCGAAACGCCGCCTTCTTGAACGCCTCGCTCTCGACCTCGCCCTTCAGCCATTCCGTTTCTTCGTCCCTGTACGCGTGGAAATCTGCCAGGCCACCGTATTCCTTGCTGGAATCGGTCTTGTCCTCGCCCGAATCGAGCACTACGAAATGAGCTGGTCCCCGATCGAACGAAAAGCAATACTGCTCGTTGGGCGTCGCGACGAAATCAATCAGCCTTCGCGCGTAATACCCGCGCGCTTCGTGATTGCCACGAACCAAAACAAACGGAATCTCCCCCTCGCACAATTCCGCAAACGGTATGGCCATCTGATTCACCAAAATATCCCGCTCTGAGACTGTGGTCATGATGTCGCCATTCAGGAAAGCGATATCGAAGGGCTCCTTCTTCGCGACGGGAAACAGCATCGAACGCAGCTTCTTCGATGAATGAACGTCATTGAATACGACGAACGAAACCGAATCGTAATTGGGTCCCGGGGTTGTGAAATGGTGCGTCTCCCCCTCGATCGTCGCACCGTACACAACCTCATACGGCCTGAAACGCTCGATTTCCTTGGCCATGATGCGGTACGAGTACTTCGTTCCGGGTTTTAGCCCAGTCAGACCGATCTTCCAAAGGTCTTCGCCTGCATCGATGAGTCCGAAGTGACTACCCATGGCCTTTCTGTCCAATGCGTCGCCTTCACCAAACTCGACCCACCCCAGACAAGGCTTATTCGTCAGCCACATCACGGTGATTGAATCAGGCAACGGACTCTGCAGATACGGTTGCGACGTAAAGCGCAGCGGCTCCTTCGCCAGAGAAGGATCGAGAGTCTCATTGCTTTGCGCAACAGCGTCCGCGCTCACAAGACACGCAGTCAATACAACGAAGAAGTGAAATGGATGTCGGTAGTTCAAAGCAAAGCCCCCCATACAAAACTCCCCCACTTAACTCAACGCGTCAATCATGCCAAGGTCCACATACCCCAGTAAAATGAAAGGCCCCGTCCGAAGCAGCGTGCTGCTCGTCTCCGGACGGAGCCCAATCTTGTTTGAAACTTGATCCCTAGTTCGCGACGGCAGCCACCGCCTTCGATTCGTTATGCTCCGCGAGTTTCTTCACGATCCACGCCGTATCGCGCGCGATGACCAATTCCTCGTTTGTCGGAATCACGAAGACCTTGGTTGGCGAACTGTCCGTCGTAATCACCTTCTCATGCTTCGCATTGCGCTCGGGATCGATCTTCACGCCAAGATGCGTTGCATTTGCAAGCATCCGTGCCCGCATGTCGGCGTCGTGCTCGCCGATACCGCCCGTAAAGACAATCGCGTCGACACCGTTCAGAGCCATTGCCGACCCCCCGATGAATCGCGAAGCGCGATATGCGAACATCTCCAGTGCGAGCGAACAATTCTTGTCGCCGTCTTTGCTCAAGGCCTCAATCTCGCGCACATCGTGGTGATGGCAGATACCCTCGAAGCCGCTGTGTTTGTTGAGGATTTTGTCCACTTCCGGCGCCGACATTCCCAGTTCCTTGATCATGAAAATGGGAATGTACGGATCGAGGTCGCCCGGACGCGTCCCCATCATCACGCCGGCCAACGGCGTAAGACCCATCGTAGTGTCGATCGACTTTCCGCCCGCGACTGCGGTAATGCTGCTGCCATTGCCGAGGTGACACGTGATAATGCGCGTCTCTTCAATCGGCTTGCCCAGCAACTTCGCGGCTTCTCGCGACACATAGCGATGCGAGGTGCCGTGGAATCCGTACTTGCGGATGCCGTGCTTGAGATAGAACTCCTCGGGAATCGCGTACCGGAACGCCTTCTCCGGGATCGAGCGGTGGAAGGCAGTATCGAACACAGCCGCTTGAGGCGTGTTCTTGAACGCTTCCATGCACGCGCGAATGCCCAACAACGCTGGCGGATTGTGCAATGGCGCAAGCTTCGCGCAACGTTCAATGCCCTCAATGACCTTGTCATCGATCAATGCCGTGTTGGAAAACTCCTCGCCTCCGTGCACGACCCGATGACCAATTCCTGCAATCTCGGAAATGTCTTTGATCACGCCGCAACGATCGCTTCGCAACAGATCGCAAATCATATTGATTGCGACGTTGTGATCGGGGATACACAACTGCCCTGGCTCGCCAAAATACTTCGCCGCGCACTTGGGGTCGTGAACCAGGCAACAGCCGCATTTCACGTCAGCATGCTGAAGGCCAATTCGTTCGACCATCCCATGAGCCAGTTCGCGATCGTCGCCGTTCACCTCGTAAATCTTGAATTTGACCGACGACGAACCGCTGTTCAACACCAGAATCTTCATGTCTTCCTGCTACCTTTATCTGAGGACGGCTTAGTTTACGACGCCGCCCCTAATTTCGCTTGAATAGCGGTCACCGCGGCAACACCCACGATATCTTCCGCGCTGCACCCCCGCGATAGGTCGTTCGCGGGAAGACGCAGACCCTGAACTATAGGTCCGTAGGCGCTCGCTCCTCCCAACCGTTCGACGAGCTTGTACGCGATATTGCCCGAGTTCAGATCAGGGAAGATAAGAACCTTCGCCTTACCGGCGACGTCGCTGCCGGGCGCCTTTCGCGAACCCACCGCTTCCACAAGCGCTGAATCCGCCTGAAGCTCGCCATCGATTCGAACGGGCGAATTCGGCCCAAACCGTTCCTTTGCCAGATCCTGCGCCAAACGTGTCGCCGTCACCACCTTCTCGGTAAGATGGCTCTTGGCCGAGCCCTTCGTGGAATACGACAGCATCGCCACAATGGGATCAATCCCAAAACTGATCGCCGACTGCGCCGAACAGACCGCGATCTCTGCCAACTGCTCTGCCGTGGGATCTTCAACCAACCCGCAATCCGAGAAGACATAAGCCGTCTCGCCAAAAGTCATGAAAAAGAAACTTGACACCGTCTTGATGCCAGGGGCCGTGCGGAGAATCTGCAGGGCTGGGCGAAGCGTGTCGCCCGTCGAATGGATTGCCCCGGCAACAAGGCCGTCGCCCTTCTTCTTGTGCAGCATCATGATGCCGTGCGGAATGGGAGTCAGCATCGCCTTACGTGCGTCGTCGAGAGTTGCCCCCTTAGCCTTCCTCATCTCGAAGTATTCTTCTACAAACTCATCGAGCCAAGGAGAGACCGATGGGTCAACGATTTCAAATTTGTCGCCAGCACCAAGGCGTTTCAAGTCTGTTTCAACCTGTTCGCGATTGCCTACCAGCACCACTTCCGCGATACGCTTCTCTCGAATCTGAATCGCCGCACGCAACGTGCGCTCGTCCTCCGGCTCAGGTAGGACAATTGTAGAAGGATGGCTACGGGCACGCTCGTAGATGTTCTCAATAAACGACATTTGTCTTCTTTACCTTACCTAGGTGGTTTCCCACGATTTCCCCCCAAAAGGCACACAACGGTAAAGTGATGCAGAAAGCATGCCACTTCAAATGCCTTTGTTCAACTTATACAAAGCTTTATAAAACAATATGTTACACTGCTAGCGACAAGACAGCCGTCTGGACAGACCAGCCCATAGTACACATTTGATCATGACACAAGTGCCCAATTTAGAACTAGTCTCGAGGTCGCGATATCTGGTAGGACTTCAATTTTTGATACAAGGTGTTGCGGGCAATCCCGAGATGTCGTGCGGTCTTTGCCATGTTCCAGTCGGTCTGTTTTAGCAGCGCGATAATCTGCTCGCGCTCCGACAATCCACCGGCGTCGGTCCGCCACGCCGTATCCCCACCTCCCGCCGGTTGTACAGCGTGACGATGAAGTTCTGGCGGCAGGTGCTTGGGAAGAATATGAGAATCGTGACACACGATAAAGGCGCGCTCAAGACAGTTCTCCAATTCCCGCACATTACCCGGCCACGGGTACGTCATGAGGATCTCCATCGTGTCCGGAGCGGCGCCGGCCACTTCCCGCTTGAAGACTTTGTTGTGCCGTCTCAGGAAATGGTCGACCAGAAGCGGAATGTCCTGACGGCGCTCGCGCAGCGGAGGCAAGTGCAGTCGCACGACATTCAGGCGGTAGTAGAGATCCTGACGGAATTCACCTCTCCGGATCTTCTCCTCCAGGTCTTGGTTAGTTGACGCAATTACGCGTACATTTGTACGCACAGGTGTAGATGACCCAACTCGTTCAAATTCGCGCTCTTGCAACACACGCAGGAGGCGCAGTTGCAGGCGCGGGGAAATGTCACCTATTTCATCCAAGAGTATGGTCCCGCCGTCGGCCGCCTCAAAGCGCCCAACACGGTCCTTGATGGCGCCGGTGAATGCTCCCCGCACATGCCCGAACAGCTCACTTTCAAGGATGTCCTCAGAAAGGGCGGCGCAGTTCACCTTCAGGAAAGGACCACTTGCCCGGGGACTCGCATGGTGCAACGCCGCCGCCACGAGTTCCTTGCCCGTCCCACTCTCGCCACAAATAAGCACCGTGCTGTCGGTTTCGGCCAACTCGCGAATCAGGCTGAAAATCTCCTGCATGCGCTGGCTTTTCCCGATCATATCCCGGTACTGTTGACTATCCTCGACCTGCTGCTCCAATCGCGTCAAGCGCGTCATGTCGCGAATCATCATGACCGCACCCTTGAACGCGCCCGCCTCGCTGCTGATGAGCGGCATCGTGCTCACGAGAAGGATACGGATATCATCCCGGTTCCTGCGCAACTCGATGCGCCGGTCCACGACCGGGTTGCGGGTGCGCAAAGTCTCTTCAAGGGCCTCGCGTGCCGAGTCGAATCCATCCCGTATGGAGGCAAAAGGCTTCCCGCTGAGTGCGCACGACGGCAGACCAAGTATGCCCGCCGCGGCCGGATTGACCTGACGGACTGACATGTTCGCGTCTACAGTGATAATACCTTCATTGACGCTGTTGAAAATGGCCTCCAGGTCGCTCCGGAAGATGTCCATCTGCTTCGCATAATGGTCGCGCTCGTCAGCCAGCGCCTTCTGCTCCAGAGCCAGACGCGTGACCCGCTGCAGCGCAGTTCGCGTGACCGGTTTCGGAAGGTAGTCAAATGCCCCCAGTCGAACGGCCTCTGCTGCCGTTTCGACGTTCGGCTCGCCGGTGATCATAATCACCTGACACTTGATACCCCGCTCGCGCACGGATCGCAGCAGATCTACGCCGGTCTTGCCCGCGAGGATGATATCGGTAATCACCAAATCGACATTGCCGTTGCTTAGGTGACTCAACGCCTGATTGTAGTCGGCGGCCGGAAGAACCTCGTGACCTTCTTGCGTCAAGAACTCGCCGAACGTCAGCCGCAGTACCGATTCATCTTCTACCAAGAGAATTCGAGCCATGTTCCATCCTAATCCGTCACTGCAGACGTGGAAATCCAGCCATTGTCCAACGGCAGGTCCACGTGAAATCTCGCAAACTTACCAATCTCGCTCTCGACCGTTATACGGCCCCCGTGGTCTTTCACGATGCCATCCGAGACCGATAGTCCAAGCCCCGTCCCAACTTCACGGCTCTTTGTGGTAAAAAACGGGTCAAAGAGCCGGTCCATGTGGATAGGCGCAATACCCGCCCCGTGGTCCTCAACGGTCAAACGCAACCACGGCCGGCTGTCTATCTCATGTTGTCGCGCCGTGATGTGTAGCACCTTGCCAGCATCGGCAACGGGGTACTTGTCGTCCAGCGCGTGCAACGCATTGATGATGAGATTCATGAGAACCTGCTGCATCTGCTCGCTGCGGCACTTCACCTTTGGAAGGTCTTCCGGAACATCCACGGTCAGGCGAACGTGCGACTTCGCAATCTTCTTCCGGCTCAGCGAAAGGACGGCATCGACAATATCCAGAAGGCGCGCCGGACTGTGTGACTCACGATCCTGACGGGAAAACGTCAGCAGGTTTTGCACGATTCGGGCAATGCGCTCCGCTTCCGACCGGATGAGTTCCGCAAACTGGCGGTCTTTGGGTCGATCGGTAAGCACCTGGATCAAGATATCTGCACAGTTGATGATGCCATTCAGCGGATTGTTGATTTCGTGCCCCACACCAGCAGCCAATTCGCCAATTGAGGCCAACTTCGATGCCTGTATAACTTTGCTCTCTGCATCGCGCCGCTCGACCATCTCCGCCAATGCGGCGGCTATGGCCGAGATGAGGTCGCGTTCCTGCGGGAGGAACGGATCGCAATGATTTACGGGACGTTCCAGGTAGTCGACTTCCACATCGCCGCGCTTGCGGCCCGCAACCATAATATCGGCCACCATCCGCCAAGGCGTTTCCTTGAACTCCGCGCAGTGATAGGCCTCGCCATCGAATCGGACCACCGTACCAATGGCCTCAGGCCGCGCGAATGCCGTTCTCACTTCCTCAGAGACACGCCGGCAGATTTCGGGCATGTCTTGCCCGGAACGTATGATCTCCCCCACCCGGTAGAGCGAGGAAATCTCCATATTGCGCTTATTCAGGTCACGGAAGAGGCGGTCCTTCTCTTCCTGATTGCGCTTGCGCGCGCTTATATCGTGAAGAATGGCCGTGAAAATGCGGCGGTTGCCCAACGAGACTTCGCTGATGCTAATCTCAAACGGGAAGACGCGCCCGTTTTTATGGCGGCCCTCCAGTTCCCGGACTAGGCCAATAATGTGCTTCTTACCCGTGTCACGATACCGCGAAAGGTGAACGTCATGCTCGCTGCGCATTGGTTCTGGCATGAGCATGTTGACGTTATGGCCAACCACCTCCGCCGCCGTATACCCGAACATACGCTCCGCGGCCCGATTGAAATGCTCGATCTTGCCCGTTTCGTCTATCGTAATAATCCCATCGACGGCAGACTCCACAATAGCCTGCGTCCACGTAGTGCTATCGTGTGTTGCTTCTTCCACCGTTGCAGCTTGCCGTCGCTTCGACATACCTCTCGCAGAAATCCCAATTCGTTAGCCGATCAAACCGGGGAGTTGGATGGCCAGTTCGCATCCCTCTCCAGCTCGAACGCAGTTCCGGCGCCGCCCCTGCAACACGGGGTGAAAGCGCCATCGTCTGGCTTCGGGCACAGTCTTCTTGTTGGTCTGGAGAAACGAAGCTGACGCGACCCTTACCTATGTCTGGTGCGTATTGTAAACCAATTCGCGTCCAACTGCAATTCAACCTTTTGTCAAAAGAATGGGCACATTTGACATGCAGCCCCTGCTAATTCGTGACACTTATGTCACACAAAACTGCCCCAGTGAACCCCAAAACCTTGAGACTGCTCGGGATTTGGTGAATCAGGCAAGGGCCTGGGCAACCATGCGCAGAGCAAGGGTGTAATCTATTTGGGGCTTCAAAAGCTCTTCGCAAAGCGATTGTAGGACACTTTCGCTCAGCCGATCCGCATGCAAAGCCTTTCGATGACGTTCGTCTATACGAAATGCCCACAAGATTTCTGCGGCATATGCGGGCTGACACACCTCTTTCTTGGGGCGGCCTCGTGCAATCTGAGCGAGCGCCTTAGCCCGCCGGTCAGCCACGGACCCTGCCAGCGGCCGTGGCTCTGATGAAAGCTCGTGCGCAAGAGTCGTCGCCGGCGCAACGGACATTGCCGGAAGCAACCACCGCTCCAGTTCCTCCTCCAATACACCCGCAAGGATGAATTCTTCAGGAGGTGTTGGCCCCCCGCTCTTGAGAAGTCTCAACATCTGTTTCGAACGATCCGAAAAGCGCTCGAAACCGGGTATCCACTCGTCCAGCGCTCTCCCAACTGCGTCGGGGATCTCCAGTTGAATCGTGAGACCGTGCTCATCGCCGGCCGTCTCAAAGCGCCCCGCATGGAGCTCTTTGATGGCCCGCCGAATGGATGCGAGATACGGCGAATGCTCCACCGGAATCATCTTCCCGGCCAAATCGACGACAACCTCCACAGTCCGCTCGTTGGTCCGGTAGTCGGCGAGTACCGTAAACGTCCCGCCGTGCTTCATCGCTGAAAGTGCATAGTGGACTGCATGGCTCAGCGTTGCGGCAATATGGTTGCGGCGCACAGCCACCGGCGGCAGATTGTCCGAAACAGTCATCTCCTGGACAATCCCAGCTTCCGTAAGCTCGTCACTGGATGAGGTCATCGCATCATCGATCAGGGCGCGCAGATCGGACGGTTCGGGTCCTTTCCTCGCCGCGTCGACCTGGGCCAAAGCCAGTGATACGGATTCGACGACCTGCCGGATTGCCTGCTCACGCGGAATCCCACTCTCGCCCGCATCCACCAAGCGCAACATCTTCTCCGCTTCGCCCACACAACCGGTCCAGGCGGCCAAAGCCTTCTGATTCTCCGGAACAACACGAATCCCTTTGAGCCTGAGCGAAAAAGCTGCATGCGACCGGTCGATTCTTCCGCCTCGCGTCGCAATTGTCCAAAGCTCCTCGATGGTCGAGAACGGCAGCGATATGCCGAACCCAAAATCCGTCACATCAGAAAACCGCCCGGGACCGTCGATGGTCAATTGGATATACGAGACGTCCCCATCCAACTCCAAGCTCCACACAAGCTCCGATTCGGCCTCCAACACGGCGCTCCGGACCAACCCCTGCGCTAGAATTTGAAGCTGCGAAATATCGCCCACACAGATGCGGCCTTCTGTCTGGAGGGACGCATAAGGCTCGCGTGCTGACGCACGGCAAACCGAGTCCACGAGTCGGCCCAAACCGTATTCCGTGTATTGGGGTGGCCGAAAAAGCTCGACACAGGCTCGGACAGATCGAAGAACGGCGGAGGCTTTCGCCTCTCCCTTCTCCACGTCAACGAGCAATTCCTTGGCAAGGCACAAGGCTGGTTCAATGAGGTCGACAGCGTTTGGCATGGGAAGATTGTACCGAATTCCCGCCACAGTAATCAGGCTGTCAAAACCGGCATCGGGCGCATCCCATATGAAGCGAAGACTTCTTTCCTGTATCTGAGCTTTGTGGTAGTGTGATTTGACAACCAGGCGATTCTGACTGCCTGGGCGGGCATTTGCCCTGAGTCGTTCGATGATGAGAAGGATTGGAGCTATGCCGTTCTCGGAACGCTTCTACAAGGACATTCTCGACAACCTGTATGATGCCGTCTACTTCGTCAATACCGATCGCAAGATCACCTATTGGAACAAGGCCGCCGAACGACTCACCGGCTATGCGGCCGATGAAGTCGAGGGACGTTGTTGCCGCGACAATATCCTGATGCACGTCACTGAAGAAGGCCGAACCCTGTGCAACACGATGTGCCCGCTAATGCACACGATTCTTTCAGGCGATCGGGGCGAAGCGGAAATCTGCTTGCACCATCGCGACGGCCACCGCGTCCCCGTCAGCGTTCGAGTCATGCCCATGATGGATGAAACGGGCGTGATTGTTGGCGCCATAGAGGTGTTCAACGACAACTCACGATCGCTTGCAGTCCGCCGGAAAGCAGACGAGCTCCACCGAATGGCCATGCTCTGCCCACTCACAAACGCGGGAAACCGGCGCTACGCCGAGACCACGATCGATGCAAAACTGGCAGGCCTGTGCGAAGGCGGGCTCGGTTTCGGAGTCCTGTTTATGGACGTAGACAACTTCAAGAAGTTGAATGATTCCGCCGGCCACGCCGCCGGAGACCAGGCGTTGCGAATGGTCGCGCAGACGCTAATTCATAGTCTGCGTGATCGTGACGTGGTCTGCCGGTGGGGTGGCGAAGAGTTTGTTGCCATCCTCGACCACGTCGATTTGCGGTTTCTGAGCATCGCCGCCGAACGTTGCAGGGCCTTGGTCGAACAAGCTGCCGCGCACCACGGCGATCAGTTGCTTCGCGTCACCGTGTCTGTTGGCGCATCCCTTGCCCAAACCACCGACACCCGCCAGTCCCTTATCGAGCGTACCGACGCGCTCATGTACAAAAGCAAGTCCTCCGGGAAAAACCGCGTATCCATCGGATAGTCCGCAATTTGCACCTGCGCGATTGAGCGCCAACGCAAATTGCTCACGTGCAGTACTCTGATGTTATGCCATGAGGATTTCTCGCGAACACACTCGGTCTTCAGAGAACCGCTTTGTTCTTCGTCGCTAGTCACGCAAACACACTGGTTACGCGAGAGGTTCAAGTGTGTTCGTGAGGAATCCGGGATAGAATCCGCTCGCTCTTCTGTGCGACCATACCCCAACTAACAGAGGGGGTAATACGCCATGCAGCTCTATGGTTCGAAATACACCGTAAAAGATCTCCGCCGCCGCGTCGGCAACATGGACCAGATCGCCGGCGTTCGCCTTGTGCAATTGGATGAAGGAAACGAGCGGCCTTCGCGCGCGGCGATCTTTCACACCGGTTCGGGCCTGGAGTTCACCGTGCTCCTCGACCGGTGCCTCGACATCTCAAGTGCATCGTTTTGCGGGAAGGCCATGGGCTGGCGTTCCACCACCGGCGACGTCGCCCCCGCCTACTTCGAACCCGAATGGATACGGTGGTTACGCAGCTACTTCGGCGGCCTCGTCACCACGTGCGGTTTGATGAACGTGGGCGCTCCCATGATGGACAGCGCCATTTACGGCACGGGACTTCATGGACGCATCGGCAACACGCCCGCGCGAAACATCAAAGTCACCCAAGAATGGCAAGGCGACGATTATGTGCTCAGCGTAACCGGAACGATGCGCGAAACCGCCGTCTTCGGCGAAAACCTGACATTGACACGGACAGTGTCCACAAGACTTGGCAGCAAGTCCTTTACCATCTGCGACGTCGTCACCAATGAGGGGTTCAAGAAGCTCCCCTTCCAACTTCTTTATCACTGCAATATCGGTTGGCCGGCTGTCGATGCCGGATCCGAATTGCTGACTCCAACCCGAAGCATTGCCCCGCGCGATGCCGTGGCCGCAGAGGGCAAAGAAAACTGGTGGAAACTGGACCCGCCCACACACGGATACGCGGAAAAGGTCTACTACCACGACATGGATGCGGCCAAAGATGGTACCGTGCGCGTCGCCATCGTCAACGACGGCTTCAAGCGTGGAGAAGGATTCGGCGTTTACCTCAAATACAACAGGAACGAGCTTCCACGCTTTGTCGAATGGAAACAGATGGGCGAGCAAGATTACGTCGTCGGTTTCGAACCCTGCAATTGCGGTGTTGAAGGCAAACACGTTGATGAAGGACTGGGCTTGCTCCACACGCTCAAGCCCGGCGAAAGCCGCAGCTTTCATCTTGAGTTTGGCCCCATCGTGGATGCATCCGAACTCAAGTCCTTCAAAGCGACCAAGGGTAAAGCTCGTTTCGTGGATAAATACACGGAATTCGTGAAACGGCCATAGGGTAGAAGCGGCGGAAAACAGGGACTGACGCAAGCGCAGCGAAGCGGAGACGTGTCCCTGCTTTCCGCCTGACGCTTTGCGTGGACTATTTGACCACGTGGACGGCCCCGAGCACGTTCGCGCCATAGTGCCCTTTGGAGTCTCTCCACCAAGGCACATTTCCGTTGGCAACACGCACGGCATAGTTTGGATTCGTACGAATCGCTTCGGACGCGTCGGGCATCCAAAGCCCCAACATGTACCATTTGGGCGCAAGACCCTGCGGCAAGTCTAACGATGCCTGAATAGTGTGTGTCAGGGGTGCGTAGGATTCGTCGCCGGGGGCATACGGTTGCCACGTTCGGGGGTCCACATCGCGCAACGGTATCTCGGCCGCACACCGGCCATCATCGATAAGCACCAGAAATACTGGACGCGGGTTGTGGAAGGTCGAGAATCCTCGATTGATGAACTCAATCTTCACGTCCAGCCTGTTGGCGGTCGCGATCTCACGCGGCAAAATCGCCTTCTGGAGTTCAATACGGTAACCAAGATGGTCCCGAATATATTCGAATTGCGTGCGCGACACTTCATTGCCTTGTGCATCCTCGAAATACCCATTGGACAGAGGCAACGTTGCTTCGAGTACCTGCGCAGAACTAATCGGCGTCTTGATCCAGTCATCAATGGAGAACATGGAGCCTTCGCGCTCGGAGTAGCTGTGCGCAATACTGAACGTCGTGTAATGATGCAATCGCATCCGAATTGCCGCGCGCAATCCGTCAATCTTACCGCCGATGTCCGACCAGTAGAGTTCGCCATCCACCGGCACAAACGGGCTTTCCCGTGTCATGAAGTCGAATTCGGGGTTGCCCGGTTGCGAGAAAAGTGGCGCTTCAGTCCACGTGCCGCCGCACGAGTTGTAGGCTAAGAAACCGTCATTATGAAAGCCGATTCGCGCGGCGGGCGACCCGTCGTGCGCGTTCTCCGCAGTTAGAACTCGATATGCATCGAGGGGAACATCGTTCAACACCCATCGTTTGTACTTGGGCACGCGCACTTGCGTCATGCGGTCGTTGGGAAGAATCTCGAGCAACTTGGAGACGACTGCCTCTAGTGCCTTGTGATCCTGCTCTAACCCCTTTCCCGAGCTGTGCCATTCCCCCCATGCGCCAACAAAGCCCGCTTGAAGAACATAGATTATGTCCGCGTTCTTTTGGATAACGGGCGCAAGCTGCTCCATATGCCCGAGAATCGTGTCGAGCGTTGGACCCTTCTCTCGCGACATGTCGCGCTCATACGCAAAACGAAGCAGCGCCTTCAGACCGCGGGCGCGAACGTCATCGAGGCTCTTCTGAAGGTCGGCCAGTTTTTCTGCAGAAATGGGTGTGTCGAGAGAGTTGGTGAGGTAGCAATAGGTCTGTGCAACGGTCAACCCATCCGGCTCATAACGCTCAGCATCGAGTATCCAGTATTGATCGCTGAATTCTGGAGGCATCACGTGCTTAAGATGACTCGACGGCTCCTTTACCTCCACAGCGTCACGGTCGGCAATCAGCGTCTCGATCCGCCAACCTCGCTCCGGATTCCGTAGTCCTTCGCGACCTCCCGGGTCGGTCGGACGGATGCCACGATACTGAATGATCTGCGTAGATGACTCTTCGCCAAGCGCGAAGCTTGACAGCGCAGCCAATGAGAACAAGAGAAACATGCTATTCTTCATGTGAGGCCCCCATAAAAAGCAGCGCCCCCCGGATGCCTGACACTTTCCGTGCTGCTACGAAGATCTTGGATCAGAAATTTGCCGTCACCGCGTATTCGCTGGCAGGCCATTCAGGCGAACCGACCGCCCCTGGATACTTCACGAATTCTGCGTGACCATCCAAATACAGCACATTTGATCCGCCGGGTAGGTGATTGAATTTCGTCGGCACCACTGCGCCATCGGTATCGAGACGCATCTGATCCCACATTATGGGAACGGACGACTGGGCTTGAGCGCTTGCAGCCGGATTGTTGATGTCAGACACCAGGAATCGCTCGATTCCCTCCTTCAAAAAGTAGAGCGTGAAATCGCCCATAGGTGTCAGGGTGACCTCGATATCTTCTTCTCGCAACTTCGCGCAGCTCTGCCCGCCCTGAGAGAGCGGCTTGTGCGTTTCATCGCGAATAGCAAACACCGTGGTCTCGTCTGTGGTCCAGTCCGCGCGTACCACCCACGGAAAAGTAACATACGAGTATTCTGTTCCCTGCAGGAAGAATTCTCCCCCGCGCCCCGAAGCGGGGTATCCCGGCTTCGAGTTCCAGGATAGAGATATGGGCGTCAAGAACTGTTGAGAATTGTCCTGCGGAAAGTCCTCTCCATCTGAGGGACAAATCATGATCCTGGGATCCGTGAAGTACTCGGGATACAGAACCAATCCATCCCAGAAATTCCAGTTGTATCGGCTTGAGTTGGCGCTAAGGACCTGCGTCGCATTGGACCACCACTGCGCCTGATTCGGTGGATACTTCTCCCCCTTGCTCTCGCCCGCGAACATCTTAAGTATCAGCCCCCACTGCTTAAGGTTGTTCACACAGCTTGCCCGCCTTGCGGCCTCCCGTGCCCTCGCAAGCGCTGGCAGTAAAATAGCAGCCAGAATTCCTATAATCGCGATTACCACCAACAATTCAATTAGCGTGAAGCCTCTGCGCCTCATCAGTGTCAATCTCCTGCCCAATCGGCACCGCCTGCTTCGCTTCCGAGCACTTCAAAAACTCGAGTAAACGGTAGTTGCTTCCTCACGCAAAACCGAACCACGGTTCGAGGTCAACTACAATTATCCTACCCCCCGCTGGCACAGTCACGAACAACAAATTTCAAAAAATGCTTAAAATAAGAAAATCACCCCCGGCGGCAACAAAGAAAAAACTTGTATCTACTTGCCGGTAGGATCATAGAACAAAAGTCTATAATACGCAAGCGATTTGTTTTAAGGCAGTTACGGAAGCCATACACCATACTCACACACAAATCCGGATAAGGAGAACTACCAAAGTGCACTTTGTTCCCAATAGTAATGTGTCTATAGATATAGATCTCGCACTTTCTGGTACGGATATCTTCCCAACTTCACCACTATCTCCACGACCTTGCGTGCTGCGAGTTGAAATCGAACGGTCGCCTAGCTGGTAGCAGCAGTTCCCTGGCCTGCCAAGTATACGAGTGCGACGAAGTGCCAACGCAGGACTCTCTCGCACATACCTGGCGCGCAGAAAACCGCCTTTTCATTAAATCCGAGCTACGCTCTCCTCTGTTCCGACAATTTGTTGAGGCGGTAGACAAACGCAAGGATTTCCGCAACAGCCCTGTAAAGGTTCTCCGGGATCTCCGCGTGAAGGTCAACTGCGGAGAGTACGGAAACGAGATCGGGATCTTCGTGCACATGGATATTGTGCTCTCGAGCAAGCTCTATAATCCGCTCCGCAACAAGGCGCTCACCTTTGGCAATGACCCGCGGCGCATTCTCATTGCCAGCGTTATACCGAAGGGCCACGGCCTTCTTTGCGTTACCTCGTGTATCGCGCGGCTCGTTCATGCTTCTGTGTCGATTCCTTCCAAAGGGCGGAATAGATCGATCGCAGCACTGAGTCGATCATTATTCCACACCACTGCCCTCACCTGCGTGTATGTAAAGTTGGCCGTGTCAGAAAGCAGCTTCTCCAGCTCGGGGGCGTGTTCGTCTATCAGCACTGCGACCAGCGGTTCACGTGTTCTGAACACACAGGAACAGGCTCCTTGAACGGCCGACAGCGTGATCCACAAGTCGCCAAGCCGTGTCGTCGACAGATCCAAAACCACCGTGGAATTCTCGCTGGGAAACGACTGCTTTCCCGAACCGTCGCCGAACGCATGGATATGCGCGCTACTTAGGCCGCTTCCCGGCACGAAGGCAGGCTCGAAATACAGGTACGACGTCTCCAGACCACGCAGATTCTGAAGCTGATTTGCCGTGATTCGCTCGATAAGACTGGATGAGGTCGTGTTGAACTCCTGCATCTGGCCTGTCTTCTCGAGAAACGCACGGAACGGTTCACTCGTCCTCAACTGATGGATTGCGCTGCGCAGATCGTCCGCCAAAGTTGCCGAGAGTCCTTCCGATTGCGCGAACGCCCGCGCCAACGCCGCTTCTGGCGAACGCGAAGAAGTCTGAGCCGCAATCCTCAAGGCGGCCAGCAATTCCTTGGATTCACTGCCCGCTGTCCGTGTCAGAAGCGATAAAAGTCTCTTCTGCAAATCGTCGCTGACAACGCCGGAAGCCGCGCCCTGTTTGACCAAAGTAACCAGTCGCTCGACGAGTTCCGCTCCAACTCCCCGCTCCAGAAACAGTGACGCAACTAGCCTTATAGCGGCTTCTCCCGGCGGCAAAGCCCGCGGAATCAAACTTGCCGCCCTCTCGGCCAGTCCCGATTGGCCGAAGACTTGGAAGATACGACCCAAAACTTCCGGCAATGATCGCCCCGTCGTTGGCGCACTTGTCGCACTCGCCTCGGTTTGCCACACAAGCAAGCGCGAACCCTGCCCCGTCTCCACAAAACGTGCTGACAACGCCGTTCCGACAAGATTGTCCGGAACCGAAGCCAAAGGGATGGTCGTTTGCCCAGCCTGGAATACGGGCCCCTGCGGCGTCTGCTGAATTACGCCATTCAGGACTTGTGCCACGTTTGCCCCAACGCTTGACGCTGAAAAGCGCGGAGCTAATGCAAGCGAAACCGTCGAGTTCGAAGTGATCACTTCAGATGGGATTTGAGAAACGGGCGGCGAAATCCGCAACTGCAACGATGGAGACGTTCGTAGTACTTCCGCGCTTACCGTCTGCCCGCCGGCAAACGGCGCATTGGGGGGTAACGCCACAGACCGGCCACTCACCAAGAGTAGAAGCTCTTTTCCCGTGTTTTGGACAACGCCCTCAAGCACTTGTCCCACGCGAAAGGCTGGCCCCTGCGGGCCGACAGGGTTCACGGACACCGTGAACGGGTTTACCCCGCCCAGGCCCGACATGCTATTGATCCCTGTCTTTGCGCAAGCTAAGAATGAGCTTTACTTCCCCTTTGCCGATTCCCAGTTCGTGCGCAATTTCGGCGAGCGACATGCCCGCATCGCTGTACTCATAGACGCTCGCCTGCAATGGGCTTAAACGGGTGCGTCCATTGCCGCTTTCTCTCGCAGGCTCCTCCTCATGAGACTTCTCCGGCGCCGAGGAAGACGATTCCATGTTGAGCAATGCCCGGAATGCCTCGCGAGCCGACTCTGCATCCACAGGCTTTTGGGGAGTCACGTCCGGCACATCAAATGCCAGCGGATCGGGAACGTCGCCCCCAAAGTCCAGTCCTACCCAATTCTCGATTCGATCATCCGAATCCGGCACTTCCCGAGGCTTCGCCAGGATACGCAACGCAGGCCGCTCAATCTCGTGAAGCTGAGGCCGCTTGTGTTCCGCCTGCGGCATCGGGATCGTGTTGGAGGGATGCGCCGGTTCTACTGAGGGACGCGGCGGAAGCGCGACCACCTGCTCGTCAATCGCGCTTAATCTGGATTCCAGCGACTTCACCGATTCGTGGAGCCGGTCACATTCGAGGAGAGCCGAATCAAGTTCGCGCTTAAGGTCCGCAGCGCGCTTTTCCAGATGTGCGTTGAACTGCCGCGCCATGCCCTTCTGCTGCTCCAGCAGATCTCTCATGGTTTGCAGCAGAATCATCATGTTCGCGAGATCGTTGCGCGCCGTCCGTTGCTGCCGGAAGCTTGCAAGCCGATCATGCCGATACACGAACATAAACAGCACTATCAGCCCCGCGAAGAGCAGCGCACCCAATCCGAATATGCCGCTATAGATTAGTTCTACGATGTACGTCATCTGCCGCCTACGAAGGAACGTCCCCTCTACCCCGGAACCGTCCACCGTACCAGCCCGCGCTTCTCACCGGCTGCTCGGCACTTCACACGCGAATATACTCCATCGCGTGGACTTCACGGCTCGGATTCCGCGAGAGTCGCACTCACACACTCACATCAAACCGCTTACCCTCTCCGTCATCAGTCGGACCTCGCAGATTCTCATTCTCGTGACCGGCTTCTTCTTCCGGCTCGCCTTCCTTGCGGTGCCGCCGTCTGCCAACAAAAGGATTCCGGCGCTTTGCCTCGGCCTCCACCTGCTCACTCTGAGGCTGATCGGTTTGCTGGACCTGGCTCTCCTGCCGGACCCTGTTCTGGGCCACTTCTTCCGCGGTTCGTTGGAGCGATGCAAGCGACGCGCGGTCCGCGATTTGCTGAATCCGTTCCGCCGCGCTTACCCGACCCAACTCCGTTTGCAGGTCGACGGGTTGCGGCATCATTCACCTCGCTGAACAGCCTTTCGAAGCGACTTCATGGCCGCGCTATGAATTTGGCACACGCGCGATTCGGTCACTTCCAGGACGATACCGATTTCCTTCAGCGTCAACTCTTCGTAATAGTATAAGTTTAACACCTTTTGCTGCTGTTCCGGTAACCCTAGTATCGCTTCGACAAGCCTCGCCTGCCGCTCCTTTTCAAGCGCAACCGCGTCCGGATTGCTGGCCGTGGCACTGCTCGTTACGTCCAATCGACGGGACTCTTCGTTGTCTTCCGACGGCAGATAATCGTGCAGCGACAGTATTTGCGCCGTCTGCAACTGAGATATGGCGTCTTCCACTTGGTCGACCGACGCTCCAAGCGCCTCCGCAATCTTGTCTGAGGTCGGCTCGCGCCCCTCCTCGTGCCTTAGCTTCTCGCGGGCCTCGCCAATCCTTCTGCCCATGGCCCGCAGGGAACGCGGAGCCCAATCCAGTGACCGAATCTGGTCCAGGATCGCTCCCCGGACTCGAATTGAGGCGTACGTCGTAAACTTGATGTCCTGCTTGTAGTCGTACTTCTCCACGGCGTCCAACAGGCCAAGAACCCCCCAGCCGACCAAATCGTTCATTTCAATGCTGGGCGGAACGTGCATCGCCATTCGACCGGCAATGTACTTCACGATCTTCATATGGCGCACGATCAATTCCTCGCGCGCCTGTTCGTCTCCCCCGTCCTTCCACCGGATCCAGAGGCTCTTTTCGTCGAGAACCTTCACGTCACCCCTTGCGCTTTTTTCGTCAACCGTTAGCGCAAGCTTTCGATGCGCTCTTTAGGGCTGACGATCTCCGTGATGCGAAGGCCGAACTTCTCATCCACGACAACTACGTCGCCACGCGCAATCAGCTTGTTATTCACCAGCAATTCGACGGGCTCATCCACGAGATGACCCACCTCGATTATTGAGCCGGGCCCAAGGGTCAAAATATCCCCGATGGGCATTTCCACCTTTCCCAACCGTGCTGTAGCCACCAATTGGATATCGAGCACCATGTCGATATTCTTCGGCACCGCGTCGCCGCCCGCTGCTGATCCTCCTGTCCGAGGTCTGCGCGTTTCCGGTAATGGTTCGTTTTCGGCGCCGGGCTGCAGATCGTTCAGCAATTTGCCAAGGGCTTCCGGTTCCATTTCTCCGGCCACAGCCTTTACTCCTCCTGATTGGGGTGTGGGACTAGCCACTTTCTCCACGGGAATGATATCTTCAAATGCACGCGAGAACAGCAGTATCCCGCGCCCTTCCATGTCCTGCCCGTGAATTGTAAACAAAGCCTTTCGAGCCGACGCTCCGACCAAGCCGCGAATCCGTTCGATACTGGCGTCATTGGTGGGTCCTACGGTCGCCGGTTGAAGCTCGATGACCTTTCCGTACTTCTCCTTGAAGTGGCTGACTCCGCCACCCATGCATGGTCCAAAAACTTCCGCAAGCGTGGCCGCATCGTGACCTTCGACGGAGTCGCCTTCCGCCGGGGGTTCGCCAAGAACACCGCCCACGATCTGGTTTGCCAGCGTTCCCGAAAAAAGGAAAGCAAAACCTCCTCCGGACTTGGCGGGTGATTCGATGGCTGCCGAAAACGCCTTCAATTCCTGTGCAAGGCTTGCGTCTTTCACCTCATCCACGGACTCGATATCGAACGTGAACGTAGATGACAGCATCGCGGAGACCACGTCGAGGTATCCGGTCAAGAAACCTTTCGCAAATGTCGTTGCAGCGGAACTCATGCCGTGTCCATCATCAGTCATCCACCACGGTGTCGATTAGCTGCACGGAACTCAATTCGCCACGACGGCCACAGAATGCCTTGAAGCGCGGTATGCCGCCAATCTCAATCATGATCGGGGTCTTCACGTCCGTATCCAGTTGAATCACATCCCCCACGCGCAACCGGGCAAGCTCATGAAGCGGAAGCGTCGTCCGCCCCAGAATCGCGTCGAGCGTAACTTCCGCCTTTCGCATGACACGGAATATCTGAGTGCGCGTGCGTTCCGCCATTTCCGGCGACATGCGCCGGATAAACCGCGTCTGCTGCGATATCTGGTCAAGCACCGGATTCAAAACCAGCAACGGTATGCACATATTCATGGTGCCAACACACTCGCCGATATGAATCTCGTACGCCACGAGAATGACCATTTCACTTCCCGCAACGATCTGCACCATCAGCGGATCGCTTTCCTGCTGAATCACGCTCAGCTTGAACTCGATAAGCTGCTCCCAAGACCGCTTTAAGCTATCCAGGATCATCAACATGACACGGTGAATGATCCGGTTTTCTATCTCCGTCAACTCGCGCGGCTTCTTCAGCGGAATCCCTTTACCACCAAGAATGCGGTCCACGATGGGAAATACCACGCTCGGGCTCAACTCAATGACTGCGTTGCCCTCCAACGGCGACATATTGATCACCGAAATGGAAGTCGGCCGCGCGATTGACAGAACAAACTCGTCGTACGTCAATTGGTCGATTGAGACGAGGTCCACGCGCACCACCGAGCGCAAGAATGGGGGCAGGGCAATACTCAACTCTCGGGCAAACGCCTCGAAGAGGCTCTGCAATCCCTTAAGTTGCTCTTTGGAGACACGTTCTGGGCGCCGGAAATCATAGTGCATCATGTCCCGGGCTTCCGAACGCTCGAAACCGGTGTCCGGGACTTCTATTTCGCCGCGAGATACCGCGTTAAGGAGTAAATCGACTTCGTCTTGGCTCAGGATGTCAGCCATTACTCACGTCCTTCGTGCCGGTGACAGACTGCGACTCGGAACAGGCGCGAGTATAGCACAGTCCCCGATCCGGTGCAAGAAAAGATCCTTCATAAGGCTTTTCATATTAATTAGATACGCATGGAATGCCCAAATTGCCTCTCCCAGGGTATCTTCCCCGAGCTGCTGTCAACCCTTTTCCTGGGAAAACCGTTTCTCACGTAGAGGTATTATAAGACTGTCAACACTAAAGTATGGCGAACCCTACCGCCTACTTTAAGTCGAGGCGCGCGGGCTACCTCCCCCAACCCCATACCCAAAGCCCGCGCGCCCCCTCCAACTCACTCTACCGGTTTCGGCTCGTATCACCCGCGTGTGAACCGGTTCAGTAATTTTCTCGCATACAATCCCGCGCGCGATTCGAAAACAGCCAACATGTCAAGTGTTCCGTCCACTTTGGACTTGAATGACTCCATACTGTCGGAGGCATCAATCCAAATTCTCCGGAGTTCCCATGGGTCGTCGCCAGACCGAATGCCCCCGTAGCGATTTGAATACGCGCACGAAAAACCAGCTCGCTTGGCAAGTTCCTTTGACGACTTATCGTAGTCAAATGCAGACCCAAACGGATATGCAAATAATGGCAATTCTGCACCCAACTCCCAACGCAGTTGCCGCGCGCACTCCACGATCTCGGTCTCCTGCTCGGGAATACTCAATTGCGACAAACGGCGATGCGTCTTGGTGTGCCCGCCAATTTCCACCCCCATCGCCTGTAGCTCGCGGGCTTGGTCCCAAGTCAGAAGCGTACTCGTGGCAGGGTCCAAGTCGTGGTCCAGCATCCCCCCCATGCGTCCCGTAACCACAAAGACTACGGCGGGTATCCCATATTGGGCAAGAACAGGTGCCGCGTCGGTCAAGTTGT
>JAIBAQ010000036.1 GCA_019695095.1 Candidatus Hydrogenedentota bacterium | reverse complement strand
GCAGACTCTTAGAATGAGGTTCGATAGTGAGGTATCGAGAGTGCGGAGCTCCGCCGCGCTGGACTCGATACGGGGGCTTGGTGACTAGAGAACCGGGCGCTGTGACATGCACTCGGAGGAAGAAGGAACTCTTGCCAATGTGGTTTAGGGTGGTGTGTTTGACCGTGTTGCTGGCGTTTGCAGCCGTAAGGTTCGCGCACGCCGCCGAGGCCGCGCCGGCCAAAGATCCCGCAGACGGAGCTCAGGCGGGGGAAGCTGCAGAAAAAGCAAAGCCTGGCGACGCCGAGGCTGCCACGGATGCAAATGCCAAACCTCAAGAGGGTGCTGCGGCCGCTGAAGCGGAGGCCCAGCCGGTTCCGTTAAAAGGCGATATCCTGCACATGAAGAACGGGAAGGTGATTTCCGGGTTTCAGGTGCTTCGCGAAACGGCGAGTTCATACGTACTTGAGGTAGTCTCTGGAGACGACATAACGCTTGAGGTCCCGCGACGTCAGGTGACGTCCGTCGACTACGACGACATAGACCCGAATGCTCCGAAACCGGCTGCGGACGAGAACTCAGGAGAGCGGGAGCTTGTGTCGATCTCAGGTCAGAAGGTCACGCCAGAACTGCAGGAAAAACTGTCCGCGGATATTTCGACCCCACCGCTCAGCTTTGCTGATGCCGATCTTGTCGATATTCTGAACGATGTCTCTAAACGAGTGGATGGGGTCTTGTCGGTTGATCAATCGGTTGTCGCCCTACCGCCCGCGGACCGCAAGTGGACGGTAGACGTGAAGCCCCAAACGACGTTGATTCAATTCCTGCGCGATGACCTTATAGCGAAATTTCCTGCGCTCGAATTGGTTCTGCTGACGGACAAGACCGTTATCGCCACCAAGGAAGGCGCGGAGAAGCTTCGGTCCGAGAATAAACCGCCCGCGGAAGAAGCGAAGCCTGCCGAGGGCGCTCCGAAAGAAGCACCTGCACCAGCAGTCCCGGCACCTGCACCAGCGGCACCTGCACCAGCGGCACCTGCACCAGCGGCACCTGCACCAGCGGCACCTGCACCAGCGGCACCGCCCGCCGGCGCATAGAGCGGACTCTTAGATGCGGATCGGCAACAATATTGAGGACTATGTCCTTAGCAAAGAACCCCCAACTCGGTCCGCCCGCTTGTTGCTGGAAAGCGCGCGTCGCATGCGTATCTCGACGCACGCCATTCAGGAAGTCATCAAGCCTTACGCCGTTCACATTCAACGGTTGCCGGTGCCGATTCTCGGCGCTGTAGTGAACATCATTAGCGGAATCGTATTGCACAACCGCGCGCGTGGCCCCTACAAAGGCGGAATTCGCCTCGCCAAGGACGTAGACCTGTGGGAAACCACAGAACTGGCGCGTCTAATGACGTTGAAGACGGCCTTGGCCGATATCGAACTCGGCGGCGGCAAATCGGGGATCAGCGTCGACCTGCGGGCGCTCTACAACGATATGAAGAAGGCCAAGCGTTTTCGAGGCGCCTACCGGGAATTCGAACGCATTGCCAAGACCGACATCATGACCGAGTTTGCGCGGCACTTTGGACCGTTGTTTGCCAGTCACGAATACGTGCCCGCCCCGGACATGGGGTCGGGCGGTCCTGAGATGGTGTGTATCTATAACGAGACGTATGACCCCGCCTCCGTGACAGGCAAGCCCGATGGCATCGAGGGATGGTTGCCAGGGCGTGCGGAATCCACCGGTTACGGCGTGTACTATGCGGTTCTGAAGGATCTTGAGAAGCGTGGTATCTCACCCGCACAGACCACCATCACTATCCAGGGTTTTGGCAAAGTGGGTTCGCACGCGGCGCGTTTCCTCTACGATGCTGGCGCGCGTATCGTTGCCGTAACGGATATGACTGCGGGTGTGCATGCGCCGCAGGGCCTGGATATCCCTGCGTTGATCGCACACTGCAACCGGGTAGGGCACGTGGACGGCTTTCGCGCGAAATCCATCAGCAATGCAGCCCTGTTTGCATTGAAATGTGACTATCTGATTCCCGCTGCAACCGGCCACGTTATCCATGCAGACAATGCCGCGAGCGTCAAGGCTAAGGCCGTCGTCGAAGCGGCCAACATGCCAGTGACCTATGAAGCGATGAAGTCGCTCGAAGAGCGGGGCATCACCGTAATTCCCGATACCTATGCAAACGCGGGTGGCGTGATCGCATCCAACCTCGAATTCCGGCAAGCACTTGGCGGCCCCAAGTTCAACCGCGACGCCGTCCTCGCGCATATTCGCGATCGTTTTGACGCCATGTTGGCCGCGATGGAACCCTTCGTGAAGCGAGGCCGCTCCATGTCCGAGGCCAGCACCGACGTCGCACTCCAGCGCGTGTACGAAACCATGGTGCAGCGGAACCTGGTTTGACGCTCCTTTTCCTGCTGGACATCCATCAGCGCGCCCTCTAAGATGGGGTGGGGTATCTGCCGTCTTTTGAAATCGCTGTCCAGGGGTATTGAACGGGAGTAACGCATATGCGCGTTGCCGTATTCAGCACAAGTACTCACGATGAGGCCCCTTTTTCGGAAGCCAATAGCAGATATGGCCACGCTCTGACCTTCCTGCGATCGCCGCTCAACTCCGAGACCGCACCGATCGCGAAGGGATTTCCATGTGTCTGCGTTTCCGCGGGAGACGAAGCTGATGCGCGCGTCATACAAACGCTTGTGTCCGGCGGCACACGGCTCCTGGCGCTTCGTACTCCCGAAGTTAGCCGCGTCGATCTGGAGGCGGCGTGGGGAGGCGGTATCGTGGTGGTGCGGACACCGGGGTATTCGCCACATTCTATCGCGGAGCACACCCTCGCCCTCGTTTTAGCGTTGAGCCGCCGAATTCCGCGCGCGTGTGAGCGCGTGAAGGATGGCAATCCCTCGCAAGAGGGACTCGTAGGGTTTGACCTCAACGAGAAGACGGTCGGAATCATTGGGACCGGCTCCATCGGAAGGGCCGTCGCGCGCATGTTTGAGGGGTTCGGCTGCAATGTTCTTGGCTGTGACCTCATTCCTAATCTGCTGTTCGAGGCCCATGGCGCCTATGTCGCGTTTGACGAGTTGCTTGCCCAGTCCGATATCGTAACGTTGCATTGTCCGTTGACCGCCGACACCCGTCACATGATCGGGCGCAAAGCCATCAAGGAGATGAAGGACGGCGTGATGCTCGTTAACACGTCTCATGGCGCGTTGCTCAGTCCGACGGCGATTCTGGAGGGGCTCAAGAGTGGCCGGATCGGCTATTTGGGCTTGGACCTGTATGAAGAGGAAGATGAGTTTCACGGGGTGGAACGAGCGACAGCAACGACGTTTCAGGACGTGATGCCGAAGTTGATGTCCTTTTCAAACGTGATCGTCACGAGCCATCAAGGGTATCTTTCGCAAGCGTCTTTGGCGTATTTGGCCGCGGCAACACTGGAGAACATTACCGAGTTTGAGCGGACGGGACGTTGTCACAATGCGGTGATGCGTGCCATTTCCGACTATTCTCCTCGGTTGCACGCGGCAGGCTAGACGTAGTCTGTGACGAAGGTGCGAAGGTGTCGACGACGGGATGAAGTGACCTCCCCAACAGTTGCGAGCCGGGTGAATTAAGGCGCGACCATACAGTCCCTTGGGCCTGTGCTGTTAGCGAGCTCCATTTCTTGACACGCCTATCCCCGTATGCTATCATGCCTGCCGCTTGCTGAGCGGGAGTAACTCAGTGGTAGAGTGCAACCTTGCCAAGGTTGACGTCGCGGGTTCAAATCCCGTCTCCCGCTCCATTTTTATTTTCGTCGACGAGGGGGTAACACCCCAAGTCAGCGGTAGTGGGCCGCTAGCTCAGATGGTAGAGCAGGTGACTCTTAATCACAAGGTCGTGGGTTCGATTCCCTCGCGGCCCACCAGTTCTTGTTTCATTTCCGGTTTGCGCTCAAGCAGCCTTTCCGGCGATCCTATGCGGAGCCAATCCTTGTCAGCAGACTCTCTGGGCGAGTGGCGGAATTGGCAGACGCGCTGGACTTAGGATCCAGTATCGCAAGATGTGCGGGTTCAACTCCCGCCTCGCCCACCAACTGTGAAGTGAAATGTGAGACATGGCCGACCAAGAAAAAGATGCAGCGACCGTGACAGAAGAGAAGCCCGTTGCCACCGACGCCGAGGCGGGAGACGAAGAGTTTAAGTTCGTCGAGGATCCCACCTTTGATGTCGAGTACAAAGGCGAGTGTGCCTATGAGGTCAAGGTTGTCGTCCCTGCCGCGAATCGTCAGAAGCAGGCCGACACCCTGTTCGACGAACTCAAACACGACGCCGAAGTGCCGGGTTTCCGCCGGGGACGCGCCCCGCGCAAGCTCATCGAGCGGAAGTTCTCGAAGGCCGTCCGGTCCGAAGTCGAACAGAAGCTGGTCTCCGCGGCGTTTCGGAAGCTTCTGACCGACAAGTCCCTCAAGCCCATCGGCGCGCCAGATATCGAGGGGATCGAGGAAAGCCAGGGCAAAGATGATGTACCTCTTTCCTTCACGCTGAAGTTTGAAGTTACGCCGAAGATTGAATTGGGCAAGTATCGTGGTATCGCGGTTGAGCGCCCCGTTGTCACCGTCAAGGACAGTGATTGCGAAGAGGCCGTCAACGAATTGCGCGAAAGATACGCGACGTTCGAGACCCTTGCCGAGGGCGTTGCCGCAGACGGCGACCAGTTAATCATCTCGTTTGAGGGGCAGATTGACGGGGAGCCCTTCCAGGGCGGCAAGGCCACGGATTACCCGTACATTCTGGGCACGAAGCGCTTCTTCCCCGAATTTGAGAAAGCCCTTCTGGGGAGTTCCGCAGGGGATGAGTTGAAGTGCGACGTAACCTTCCCGGAAGAAACGCCCAGCGAGAAGCTTCGCGGCAAGACCGCGAATTTCACCATCAACGTGAGCGAGGTCAAGCGCAAGGTTCTTCCCGAATTGAGCGACGATTTTGCCAAGCTGTCGGGATATGAGAACGTTGACGACCTGCGGACGAAGGTTGCGGAACGGCTGAATACCAATTCGAAGCAGATGAGCGAGTCCATCGCTCGCCGCCGCGCTCTGGAAGAAGTCGTGAAGAACAGCACCTACGAGATTCCGAAGTCGCTCATCGAAGCCGTAGCCCACGAGCATTTCGAGCGCGAAGTCCGGCACTTGATGTCGCACCGCGTACACGCGGATGCCATCATGTCGCGTACCGAAGAACTCATGAAAGAAGCTCGCGAGTCGGCCATCACGGAAATCAAGCAGATGGTCGCGCTCAATGAAGTAGGCGAGGCCGAGGGCATCGAAGTCACCGACGAAGATTTCGAGAAGGAAGCCGAGGCGCTTGCCACGCAGTGGGGCATGGATACGGATACCGTGAGCCACTATCTTGCATCCGAAAATGATCGGCGCAGCATGTACGAGTCGCGCATCTACCGCAATAAGGCCCTGAACGTTATCATGGAGCATGCGGTCGTTACCGACAAGGAAGTACCGGCCGACGCTCTTGACGAAGAACAGGAACATGATCACCACCATGACCATGAACACTAGTCCGGGTATCCGGCTTGTGAATCCGTTGGACGTACAAGCCGTAACGATTTACGAGCAGACGAGCCGCGGAGAACGTCCTTACGACATCTACTCGCGACTCCTTGCCGATCGAATCATATTCCTGGGGATGCCCATAGACGATTACGTGGCGAACTACATCATCGCCCAGTTGCTTTTCCTCGAAGCCGAAGACCCCGACAAAGACGTCCAGCTCTACATCAACTCTCCGGGGGGCAGTGTGACCGCGGGGCTGGCGATTTATGACACCATGCAGTACATAAAGCCCGACATTTCAACGATTTGTCTTGGGCAGGCCGCCAGCATGGCCGCCGTACTCATGAGTGCCGGTGAAAAAGGCAAGCGATTCGCATTGCCCTATTCGCGCTTCCTGCTTCATCAACCTATGGGTGGAATCCACGGACAAGCATCCGACATTGACATCCAGGCCCGCGAAATCATGCGCATAGGTGAGATGATTGACGAGATCCTTGTCCGGCACACGGGGCAGACCTCTGAAGCCATTCGACGCGACAGCGACCGTGATTTCTTCATGGGCGCCGATGAGGCCAAAGCCTACGGTCTGATCGACGAAGTGCTGAAGCGCTAGGTCCTTGTTCGCGGGAACCCTCGCGTGAAATAGAGGATCGATTGGGTGTGTTACCTGATTCTGTATGAGCAATTCCGGAAAGGAGTTGCGCAAATGCCTATCTTGAAGGCACAATAGGGACGATAGCCGACGGTAGGCGAGGGAAGCCGTGAAGAAAACTGTTGACAAATTCGCCCTTAACTGCTATAAGACATCTATGTCTGGCAGGTTGTAAGGGAGGTTCGTATGGCTCCTCATCGCACCCGGGGTGATGTGCACACGTGTTCGTTCTGTGGCAAGCGCCACGATGAAGTTAGCAAGCTCATAGCAGGGCCAGACGTAAATATATGCGACGAGTGCGTCAGTCTTTGCGCCGATATAGTCGCAGAAGATCGCGCCCGTAAAGGGGTTACGCGAAGTCTCCGCGTACCGAAGCCCGCCGAAATCAAGGCTTTCCTCGACCAGTACGCAGTCGGTCAAGAACAGGCCAAGCGAATTCTCTCCGTAGCCGTTCACAATCATTACAAGCGCATCGCTTCAGGCGGCGAAATCGACGGCGTAGAAATCCAGAAGTCCAATGTATTGCTTATAGGGCCTTCTGGTTGCGGTAAAACCCTTCTGGCCCAGTCACTTGCGAAGTTGTTGGATGTGCCGTTTGCCGTAGTCGACGCCACCACCCTCACCGAGGCGGGTTACGTCGGAGACGACGTTGAGAATATCATCCTTAAGCTTCTCCAGGCGGCTGAGTTTGATCAAGGGCGCGCCGAGTCCGGCATCGTTTACATTGACGAAATCGACAAGATCGCCCGCAAGAGCGACAGTCCGTCGATCACGCGCGATGTCTCCGGTGAGGGTGTACAGCAAGCCTTACTTAAGATCCTTGAAGGCACGGTTGCCAATGTGCCGCCGCAAGGCGGACGTAAGCACCCGCAGCAGGAGTGCATTCAAGTCGACACGACCAATATCCTGTTCATCTGCGGCGGGGCCTTCAATGGTCTTGAACGTATCATCGAGAAACGCACGCGCAAGACCGTGATTGGCTTCAACGCTGAGATTCAGTCGAAAAAGGATCGCAGCGTCGGCGAGATTCTCGAGATGGTTGAGCCGGAAGACCTCATCAAGTTCGGCATGATTCCCGAATTCTCAGGTCGTCTGCCGATCACGGCAACGCTACACGAGCTCAACAAGGAAGACTTGATTCGCATCCTGGTCGAGCCGAAGAATGCGATCATTCGCCAGTATCAGAAACTGTTCGAATTGGAGAACGTCAAGCTTTCGTTCAAGGATGAGGCCATCGAAGCGGTCGCTGACAGTGCTCTTGAGAAGGAAACGGGCGCGCGCGGTCTGCGCAGCATCCTGGAAGAAGTGATGCTCGACGTTATGTTTGACATTCCCTCGCGCAAGGATGTGCGAGAATGCGTTATTACTGCAGGCGTCATCCGGCACAAGGAAGATCCCCTGCTCGTCTACGAACATGAGGAATTCAAGGCAGTGGGCGAGCAAGGCCGCACCGCCTCGGCGTAGGGCCCGCGAAGGCCTCACGCAAGACTAGTCGATATCGCCCTCAAGTTTCGGCGCAAGAGGGTCTGTTTCGCGGCCGGAAGGGAGTCTTCCCTTCCGGTCTTTTTGGTTATCGCGCGATCGCGGGGAATGGTCCCCGAAGAAGGGTAAAAGACGTTGAAAGACAAGGAATCCGAGACCCATAAGTTGCCACTGCTTCCTTTGAAGGATGTGGTGGTCTTTCCGCGCATGGTCGTGCCGCTGCTCGTGGGTAGGAAGTCCTCGATTGTCGCTGTGGAAGAGTGTTTGACGGGTGGCTCCCCGTTGTTTCTGTGTACGCAGCGGGATCCCGCGATCGACTCGCCGGGGTTCAAAGACCTGTACTCCGCAGGGGTGGCGGCGAGTATCCTTCAGACGCTACGCATGCCCGATGGCACCATCAAGGTGGTCGTGGAGGGATTGGGCCGAGGCCGGCTCCTGCGCACGCGTAATCGCGGGGACTTGTGCGAGGCCACGGTGGAACGGGTACCGGAATCCGTCATTGAAGGGCCGCACGTGGAGGCTCTGATGCGCACGTCGCTCGGTCAATTCGAGACGTACGTCAAGCAGAGCGGCCGGGTCGCGCCGGAAGTTGTCGCGTCGTTGCGAGGCATTACCGACGCAAACGCGTTATCCGACCTCATCAGCGCCTACTTGCCGCTTCGCGTAGAAGAACGGCAGGGCCTTCTCGACGTATTCGATGTGATGGAACGTCTCGAGAAACTGTCCTCGCTTCTTATGCGCGAGGGGGAGATGCTGGAAATCGAGCAGCGCGTTCGCGAGCGCATCCGCGAACAAATGGACCGTAGCCAGCGCGAGTACTACCTGCACGAGCAGCTTAAAGCCATCCACCAGGAACTCGGCCGCGGCGAAGGCGGTGGCGACGAGCCGAGCGAAGTTCGTGAGTTGATTGAGAACGCGAAGATGCCGGAGGAAGTCCGCGAAAAAGCGCTTCGCGAACTCACGCGATTCGAGCGCATGCCTGCAATGAGCCCGGAGGCCGGGATTATCCGCACCTATATCGAGTGGCTGACGGATATGCCGTGGCAAAAGCGCACGCGCGATTCGCTGGATTTGAAGTCCGCGCGCCGCGTGCTTGACGAAGATCACTTTGGACTGGTCAAGGTTAAAGAGCGCATCCTTGAGTTTCTGGCGGTCCGTAAACTGAGCAAGAGTACCAAAGGTCCTATCCTATGCTTGGTTGGGCCTCCCGGTGTCGGAAAGACTTCGCTGGGGAAATCCGTAGCGCGGGCGATGGGCCGAAAGTTCATTCGAGTATCTCTTGGCGGTGTGCGTGACGAGGCGGAAATCCGCGGTCATCGCAGGACATACATTGGCGCGTTGCCGGGCCGTATCGTGCAAAGCCTGAAACGTGTGGGCGTGAAAAATCCGGTGTTCATGCTGGACGAGATTGACAAGATGAGCATGGATTTTCGCGGCGATCCCTCTTCGGCTCTATTGGAAGTGCTCGATCCCGAGCAGAACACATCGTTCAGCGACCACTACCTTGAAGTGGATTTCGATCTCAGCGAGGTCTTCTTCATCACGACGGCGAACAGCGAATACGAGATACCTGGACCGCTGCATGACCGTATGGAGGTAGTCCGGTTGTCGGGATACACCTCATTCGAGAAGGAGCGGATTGCGCGCCTGTTTCTCGTGCCGAAGCAGATGAAAGAGACCGGATTGACGGAGCGCGAAGTGCACTTCTCCGATGGCGCCTTGAAGACCGTCATTCAGCGGTATACGCGCGAGGCGGGAGTCCGCGAGCTCGAGCGCCAAGTGGCTAATCTCTGCCGAAAGGTCGCGCATCAGGTTGTTACCAAGCGGCGGACACGTCGCACCGTCATATCCGACACAAAGGTTGTCGAACTGCTTGGACCCGAGATGTACAGCGACATCCGGACCGATAAGGTTCCCATGCCGGGTGTGGCCGTGGGCCTTGCCTGGACGTGGGCGGGCGGCGACATTCTGAATATCGAAACGAGCACGATGAAGGGCAAGGGTACGCTCATGCTCACGGGACAATTGGGCGACGTGATGAAGGAATCCGCTCAAGCTGCCTACACGTACCTGCGTGCCCATGCGAAAGAGCTGGAGATTCCGCCGCTCTTCTTTCGAAACCTTGACCTGCATCTTCACGTTCCGGAAGGCGCCATCCCCAAGGACGGACCCTCCGCAGGCGTCGCGTTGGCCGTTTCGATGGTTTCCGCGCTGCGAGCGACTCCGCCCGCGCCGATGCTCGCCATGACCGGCGAGATCACATTGCGTGGGCTTGTGTTGCCCGTGGGTGGGATAAAGGAGAAGGTACTGGCCGCGCACCGGGCGGGCATACGGACCATTGTTCTGCCCAAGGAGAATGAAAAGGATCTCAAGGACATTCCCAAGGAAATCCTTGCGGATATCAAGATCATTCTGGTGACGGATGTCGGAGAGGCGTTCGCGGTGGCATTCGGAAAACCCGACGGATCGCGTAAGCGTGCTCGCAAGCCTGCAGGAAGGAAACGGGCCTCCGCGAAATGAGAATCAAGTCCGCCGACTTTCTCAAGAGCGCGATTCTGCCGGACCAGTTCCCGCGCGACGGCCGCCCGGAGATTGCCTTCGCAGGTCGGTCCAACGCGGGCAAGTCGACGCTGCTGAATGTCCTCCTGAACAAGAAGAACCTCGCCAAGACGAGCAAACGGCCCGGCAAGACGCAGATGATCAATTTCTTCGATGTGAACGGCAGCGTCTATTTTGTGGATCTGCCGGGCTACGGTTTCGCGAAAGTCTCGAAGGCGCTCCGCGAAGAGTGGGGGCGGGCCATAACCGACTACCTGGCCACGCGTAACACGCTCCGAATTGTTGCGCACCTAATAGACGTGAGGCATAAACCCTCGCACAACGACCACGAACTACTTGATCTGTTGGAAGAAGCCAAGGTGCCGACAGTGCTCGTGGCCACCAAAGTGGACAAAGTGGGGGCGGCTGAGCGGATGCGTTATCTTGAGGCGATGGCCGAGGAACTGGGCATAGATGAGGTGGATTCGATCATTCCGTTTTCGGCGGTGTCGAAAGAAGGACTGCGCGAACTCTGGAATACAATAGATGCCTGTATTACGCGAAAATAAAGACTAATGCGAAATCAAACCGATCCTATCATGTACATTGATTCGCGTGTACAATCTGTGTAGTCTTTTGCGTGGGGAAGTCGTGACCGCTACGTAGTTGCTCGAAGCTCGGTCTACTACCGTGGGAGCCGGTGATGGAGTTGTTCAAACGCATCACGGATTTAATGACGCCGCCTCCGTCTAAGCCAGCCGAATTTGTAAAGACGTCGCCACCGCGTCCAGCCAATCCGCTCGTTGAGGATCAGGGTTTGACTACAGCTCCGTTGGGTGAGCAAGTCAAGAAGTTGGTTGCCTTGCAGTCGGTGGACGACCCGCAAGTGCCCGAAATCCTGGAAGAGATCAAGAAGATCGCAGTGTCCGGCGGTTTGTATGTCACCGCTTCCAAGATTCGAATTCAACTCGATTCCATGCCTCGTGTCGATCCCGCCAAGGGGACCATCAATTGGAAGGATCGTGGCTACGTTTTCGCGGCCGATCTTATCTATCAGCACATTTTGCGCGAGCTTCGCGCCATGGAAGCCGAGCAGCACGCAATTGGTCCCAACATTTTTGCGGGATACTTTAATGAACTGGTGGCGTGTCTTCTTCAAGGCAAGAATGTACGTCGCGCCATCGAGCTACCGGTCATCATTATCGAATCGGTGATTGAGAGTGCCTTCTACTCTCAGGAAAACCGTGCCGCGTATCTGGAAATGGCCGAGCAAGGCATTCACAGTGTGCTTACACAGGCCACGTCCAAGTACGAAGTGGACGCTCGCGAGCAGGCAAAGCGACGTACCGAATCGCGAAAGACAGAAACGCCCACACCCAGTGAAACGAGTCCCGTGCATTATTTGACGGTCGGAACGGTGACGTATGTGAAGGATCTGGAAGAGGCATTTGCGCGTTTTAGGCAGGGTTTTGGCGCGTATGCGAGGACATCGGTTCCGCGCGCGGCGCTTTCGAAGCAGCCGTTTGATGCCGTGCTTGCACAGCAGCAGTTGGAATACCTTGCCGGAGTGCTCAAAGCGGCTGAGGTTGCCGCATTTGCCAATGCGGCAGCTCTGGTCACGGAGCATATTGCGCAACTGTATCGGCCATCCAATGCCGCGGCGCATCGCGAACTTGCGATCCGCGCGGCTGAACGGTACGACGCGCTAGGCGATAAAGAACGCGCCCTGCTATTCATGAAGCTCTGCGAGCGCCGGTATACGAAGGCGGCCGATCTCTACGCGGCCGCTTCCGAGGCCGATAAGGCCAACACGGTCCGGCAGAAGATCGCAAAGCACTGAGCCGCCGCGAATCACCCAAATGTAGACTGTAGTCATGCCTCCCGCTATTTCCATCGTGATGCCCTGCTTCAATGCTCAATCCTCGTTGGAGAATGCCGTTTTCTCCATGTGCGCCCAGACTGTTGGCGATTGGGAATTGCTGCTTGTCGACGATGGCTCGACGGACGATTCGCCCCGGTTGATGTCACTGCTCGCGCGCCACGATGCGCGCATTCGTGTCATGGAACTTCCGCATGTGGGCATTGTCTCCGCGTTGCAGCGGGGAATCCGTGAAAGCACAGCCCTATACATCGCGCGTATGGATGCCGATGATGTGGCGCATCCATCGCGATTGGAGAAGCAGTTCGAACTGATGCAGTCCGACTCCGCGCTGGCGTTGTGCGGAACACAGGTTCGCGCGATTGGCGACGGCATCACGGATGGACGACAACGATACATTGACTGGCTGAATGGACTTACAAGTCACGACGAAATCGTCCGCGAGATTTTCGTTGAATGCCCAGTTGCGCATCCCACGTTCTTCATGCGGCGCGAGGCTTACCTGCGCGTTGGCGGGTATCGCGACTGCGCGTGGCCGGAGGACTATGACCTGATTATGCGTCTATGGCTCGATGGTGGCCGGTTCGCGAACGTCGATGACATCCTGCTGGACTGGCACGACACTCCCGACCGCCTGTCCATGACCGACCCGAGGTACAACGAAGGGGCATTCCGCGCGCTGAAGAGGCATTTCCTTAGAGAGTCGGGACTTCTGGTTCCCGGACCGGACGGGGTCAGTACATCGCGGGGACGCCCGGTGCAGTTCTATCAATGGGGGGCGGGTGAGGTGGGCAAACGCTGGCTGCGAGAGTGGATTTCCGTGCGGCCTGCCGGGGTAGTGGACATCAATGAACGGAAGATCGGGGAGATCATCCACGATACACCGGTAGTGCCTCCAGATGAGTTGCCGCCGCCAGGACAAGTCTTTGTCCTGATTGCCGTGGGTACGCTGGGCGCTCGGGACTTGATCCGGGGATGGCTGTTGCCGCGTGGGTACGTGGAGGGCGTGGATTTCCTGTTTGTGGCGTGACGTTCAGGGCAAGGGGCCTCAAGCCGAATTGGACTGCCGAACCTAGGTTGCAGCCGGTTACTCCCGACGCTACTCTTGACGTGTAAACCTTTTGCCACAACCACACGTTTCTTAATCCGGAAGACATATCCGAATGGATCTGCCAACGAGGGGTGATGAAGAACTAGCCCTGGCATACAAAGCCGGGGACCCTCACGCATTTGAAGAACTGGTCCGCAGGCACCAGGGCCGGGTCTATGCGATTGCCTACCGCATTACGGGGAACCGTGAAGACGCGCTGGACGTGGCCCAGGACGCGTTTGTCAAGGCGTTTCGCAAAATCGATGCCTGGCAGCCCACCGGCGGATTCCTCCCGTGGCTGCTTCGGCTGACGGTTAACCAGTCGATTGACGCCACACGGCGCCGCAAGCGCCGGCGTCACGAAAGCCTTGACGAAAGCGGCATCGAAGCATTGGCGGTTGCCGATACCCTGACGCCCGGGATTGACACCGAACGCCGGGTACGGGCTGGGGAAATTGCCGCTCGCGTCCAAGCGGCGCTGGAGGTGTTGTCGCCGACGCAGCGGTCTGTGTTTGTGATGCGGCACTACGAGGGGCTTCAACTCGCGGAGATCGCGGAAGTCCTCGGGTGTACGGTCGGGAGCGTGAAGGTGCATTTGTTCCGGGCGCTACGGAAGATGCAGGTACAGTTGAAAGATTTCGTCAACCCCGAACCAGGCTTGAACGATAATTAGATTAGATAGTTCATGTTTTCAGAGGACTCATACCATGTTCCTGTTTCGTAAACGTCGGATTGAGGCAGCCATGGCGGCATCTATTTACGGTGACGCCTCTACTCAGGAGAAACGGCTGCTCGAAGAAGCGATGGCCCGAGACGCAGGACTGCGCCGGGAGTATGAGGCGTTGAGCGGTCTGCGCGAAGCTATTCCTGTTAATCAGCCGGAACTGAAGTTCGACCTCGCGCCTCTTGTGCGGAACCGTCTCGCTAGCTCCCCGGCGACGGCGCGCGGGCGTCGAGTGGCGCTGGCATTAGCGACGGTGGCGTGTGTCGTGGTACTGGCTGCTCTTGGATTTGTACGCTCGGACAAGCACGCGAGCCCGGTTGTGCATGTCGCTTCGACGGTTGGCGCAACAGGCTCGTCTCCATTGGGTGCGGCCATCGAAAAGGCCGATGCGCTGGTCAAACAGGGAGACCTTGCCACAGCCTATCAGTCGCTTCAAGACTGCCTCGCGGCGAATGCAGACGATGTGAAAGCCGGGGACGCCCAACTGCGGGTTGCTGACTTGGCATACGATCTCAAACGCTATCCGGAGGCCCTGGCCGCGACTACCGCGCTCATGACGCGATACCACGACTACGTCAAGCAGACCCCGGAACGGGAACGTCACGTAATCGCTCGCCGGGACCTCCTCGCGGAAGCGGAATCGGTTCAGTTTGCGTCGCTCTATGCGTTGGATACCGCGCGTAAGGATAGAACGGACCCGTTCGGAAAGCTGGAGAGCATTATCGTAGGCAACAAGGATTCGCTGGTTGCCGAGGAAGCTGCGCTCGATATGGGCAAGCTGTTGTTGGCAGAAGCAGAGTCCGGAAAGGACGCCAACGCGAAGTCTCCACGGTTGACCGCAATGACCTTGGCCCGTGATCGGTGCACCGATCCCATTGCCGTTGCCCTCCTCGAGATCAAGATCGGCGAGATATATCAGAACGATCTGCGTGATTTTTCTTCCGCCGAAGAGCACTTCAAGCGCGCCGCCGAGAACCCCGTTTATGCGAAGCGAGCAACGGCTGCCCTCATGGTCTTGGCGGAGGAGCGTAAGCGCTAGCCCGCGGTTTGTATCGGCGCAATTTGCTCACATGCAGGACATTGAGGTTATCCCATGAGGGTTTCTCACGAACACACTGTGTTTATGGGGAACTGCCTCATTCGTAGCTTACAGTGTGGTAATCGCACTGATCACGGTAGAGGTCCATGTGTGTTCGCGGAAATCCGGGCTGGGGGCTTGCGGAAATCAGGGACATCTCCGTCTCCGGTGTGCTGCGCCTGGGGCAGTCCTTGTTGTTCGGAGGTGCGGTTGTCATTGCAGGTTGGTTCGGGGTTTGATAAGATCTTGATACATAACGAGTTCATTCATTTCTGGAGCATATAACCTTGGCCGTTGAATCCGCTTTCGAAAAACAACTCTTACGCGATGGTGTGGTGGATGAGGCGCGGCTGACACGTGCCCGCCAGGAAGCTGCCGGAAAGGGCATCGCCCTGATGGACGTGCTCGTCCAAACGGGCTGCGTGACCGCCGAGGCGCTGTACCGTTCGCTCGCGCAGTTCTGCGAAATGCGCTTCGTCCAACCCTCCAAGATGGAAATACCGCCCGAGGTGGCGGCTCGCGTGCCGGCCCGATTTGCCACCCACTATCAGTTTGTTCCCATCCAGGATCGCAACGGTACGCTGGTCGTGGCCGTGTGCGATCCGCTCAATCGCCATCTGCTTGACGACATTCGTATGGTCTTGAAGCAGCGCGTTGACGCGGCAGTGACAACGCCCGAAGAGATCACGCGCACGATCAAGATGCTCTACGGCGTTGGCGCGGATACGGTCGAGAAGATTCTCAGCGATTCGGAGAGCGTCGGGTCAGTGTTGAGCCTGGACTCCGCCAGCGCCGGCGCAGACCTGGGTGATGAGAGTATAGACGCGTCGATCATCAAGTTCGTGAACGAACTTATTGCCGAGGCCATTCAGAGTGGAGCAACCGACGTTCACCTTGAGCCCTTTGAGGATCAATTGCGCTTGCGTTACCGCATCGACGGCATACTGCACGCCGTGCCGACGCCGCCCACGATTCGCGGGTTCCATTCGGCTATCGTGTCGCGCATCAAGATCATGGCGAACCTGAACATCGCCGAAAAGCGCCTGCCTCAAGACGGAAAGATCCGGGCGTCGCTTGGAGAAGACCAGTTCGACCTGCGCGTTTCTGTGTTGCCGTCCGCGCACGGCGAGACGGTTAACTTGCGTATCCTGAATCGTTCGTCAATGTTCATGACGCTGGAACAACTCGGATTCCTGGAAGAAGATCTGACGCTGTTCAACACATTTTTGACGCGTCCGCACGGCATGATCCTCGTTACGGGACCTACGGGTAGCGGCAAAACGACCACGCTTTACGGGGCGCTGAGCAAGCTCAACAAACTTGAGCACAAGATCATCACCATCGAAGACCCGATTGAATACCAGCTTAAAGGCATTACCCAAATGCAGACGCTGCCGCAGATCGGCTTCGATTTCTCGACGGCGCTGCGTTCCATGTTGCGCCATGACCCCGACATCATGCTGGTGGGGGAAATTCGCGACTTTGAAACGGCCGAAATGGCCATCCGGTCGAGTCTGACGGGGCACCTTGTGTTTAGCACGCTGCACACGAACGACGCAGCAGGTGCCGTAACGCGTCTCACCGACATGGGGGTCGAGCCGTTCCTCATCGCGAGCACCATGATTGCCTCGCTTGCGCAGCGCTTGGTGCGGCGACTGTGCCCGAAGTGCGCGGAACCTTTCACGCCCGAACCGTTGTCGCTGGCGCAAGTAGGTATGGAAGCCAGCATGGCAAAGACCGCGAAGTTCATGCGGGCAAAAGGATGCGACGCATGCCGTCACACGGGGTATCGCGGGCGAATCGCGATCTACGAGATCTTACCGTTCTCTTCTCCCATCAAGGAAATGACAATACGGCGCGAACCTTCGACACATATCAAACGCAAGGCCATGGAACTCGGCATGCGGACGCTTCGCCATTCCGGGTGCGTTCGCATTGCACAAGGTTTGACTACATTCGAAGAAGTGCTTCGCGTTACGGCCGAGTCGGATGCCTTCGACGACAACCCCGAGAGTGTCCATGCCCCAGTATCAGTATGAGGTAAAGAAAGGGCCCGGCCCGGCGACGACCGGCGTTCTTGAAGCGGAAAGCCAGCGCGCCGCGCTTGCCCGTCTGCGCGATATGGGGTATTTCCCAATCTCGATTCGCGAGTTCACGGGTGACGCGAAACAGGACGCAATCAAACGCGCCATTCTGCGAATTGGCCTCAAGGACAGAAATGTCTTCTTTCGGCAACTCGCGAATCTGATCGAGTCCGGGATGCCACTCACGCGCGCCTTATCGACCATTGCCGAACAGAATACGAATCCGAAGCTCATCGCTGTGGTGGAGCAGATTCGAGAAGACATTCAGAAGGGGAGCACGTTTGCCGAAGCGCTTGAAAGGCACCCGCGAGTCTTCCCCGCCATGCATGTGAGCCTTATACACGCAGGTGAATCGGGTGGCATGCTCGAAGAAGTGGTGTGGCGCATTGTGGCTTTCGGAGAACGCGACGAAGAACTGCGCGGGACGGCTGTTTCCGCGATGATTTATCCCATCTTCTTGTTATTTATGGGAACTGCGGCCATCTTCATCCTGGTCTCGTTCGTCTTCCCGAAGTTTGTGGGGCTGTTTGAGGATTTCGAAGTCGAATTGCCGTTGATTACCCAGTTTGTGCTTGGCTTCTGCACATTCATGTCGCACTTCTGGTGGGCGGTACTCCTCGGATTCGTGCTCATTGCAGGAGGAATCGTCTCGTATTGGCGCAGCGCGCCAGGGCGGTTGCAGATAGATAAGTTCACTTTACGCATCCCGGGAGTACGCGTCCTCGTACAAAAGTATGTGATGGCGCAGTTCGCCCGCACATTGGGCACCTTGATCGACAACGGCGTGCCCATTCTGCGATCCATTCGCATTACGAGCGATACCTTGAGCAATAAGGCCATTGCCAACGAACTGTCCATCATCGAGGAACGTGTCGCGGAAGGCGACAGCATCAGCTCGGGCCTCAAGGATACCGAGTATTTCCCGCCGATGGTGGTGAATATGTTTGCCGTCGGCGAAGAGAGCGGACGCCTTGGCGCGGTAACCAAGCGCATGGCCGACGCCTACGATCTTGAGGTTGAGCGTGCGGTCAAGGCGCTTACGGCGTTGTTTGAGCCGATTATGATCGTAATTATGGGAGGCATCATTGGTACGCTCGTGATCGCCATGCTGCTCCCGATTGTGACTCTGAGTTCTCACGTTAAGTAACAGGGAAATCCCTATTTCGGAGATATCGAACCATGAACGACAAAAGCGGTTTCACACTAATTGAGTTGCTGTTGGTGATGGTGATCATCTCCATCCTTGCGGGAGCGGTCGCCTTCAGCGTGCAGGGACGCAGCCGGCAGGCGAGCGAGACGCGAGTGAAGTCGGACCTTGGCGTGTATCAGCGCGCCATCGAAGCCTACGGTCTTGAGCACAACGACAAATACCCGAAATCCCTCGACGATCTTGCCACGCCCGATCCCAAGACGGGGATCAAGTACATCGAGAAGGTCAAGAACGACCCATGGGGAAACCCCTACGTATACAGCGTTCCGGGCAAAGCCAATAAATACGACCTGTTTTCGCGCGGCATCGATGGACAATCCGGTACCGAAGACGACCTATCGGTATGGGGCATCGAGTAGCGGGTCAATGTCAGCCAGTCGAGTCTCCTTGGTATTCCGTGTTGTGGTCAGGGCACACGAATTCTAACGGCAATGCAAAGAACAAGTCCGACAGAACAGCGGTCGTCGAGCGCGGGTTTCACGCTGATGGAACTCATCATCGTGCTGACCATTATTGCCGTGATGTCCGCGACGGTCGTGCCTGTCTATCACGGTTCCGTTTCGTTCATTCAACGCGACCGGGCAACGCGCGATTTCATCGCGCTCATGAAGTACGCGCAGGAACGCGCCATCATCGACACCGTCGAGTACCGCTTTTACATGAGCCCGGATAAAGGCGCCTACTGGATCATGCGGTACGACAAGACGGATGAGCGCGGAGAGCGCTTGTTCGCGCGCCCGGATGGCGGAGAGGGAATTGTGCGCCACCTCCCCAAGACAATCACCCTCAAGAAGCCGAAGGCCCACCTCGACCGGAAAGCAAAGGCGCAGTATATTTCGTTCTTTCCCGGTGGCGCGTGCGACGAGGCGAAGTTGGAGCTTACACTCGACCGCCGTCAGAAGGTCACCATCGATACGAAGGGCCGCCTCGGCCAGTTTGAGGTGAAGTCGTGAGCACCTCGACGCACATGGCTCGGAATACGAATCGGGGTTGGATCTTGGTCGAGACCCTTGTTGCGCTGGTCGTCCTTAGTGTGGGGATTCTCGCCGCGAACCGTGCGCTCGGAGAATCGATGTTCACGCGCGCCATGGCGCAGGATTACACGCAAGCCCGGTTCTTTATTGAGCAGGTGATGTCCGAACTGGAATTGCAGCCAATGCTTGCGGAAAACAGCACCGGACAAGGGGATTTCGGAAAGGACTATCCCCGGTTCAAATACAAGTGGGCCGTGTCCCGCGCGGATATCCCCGTTCCCAGGGTTCCTCCCGAAATACTTGTGAATTATCCGGACGGCATCGAGATGCCTGTCCCTTATGTCGGGAAGATTTCCGTTACGGTTCTCTGGACGCGACGCGATCAGACATATACCCGAACCGCGGAAACCCTGATCGGGCCAGAGCGATTGTACGTATACAAGAAGGTTCAGGAGCAAGGTGAAAAAGCGCAAGCACAGCCAGCAAAGCGCTAGCCCGGGGTTTACCCTGGCGGAGCTGCTTGTGGCAACGACCATCATCACCATCGTGATGACGGCGCTGTTCACCGCGTACAGCTCGTCCATCCGTCTGTGGCGCACCGGTGAATCCAATCTGCGGTCGTATCAAGACGCCCGCACTTCGTTGGGCATCATCCGCCGCGAGCTTCAGAACATCCTTCCAGGGGCCATTCATCTCCTCAAAGGCACGAGCGACGAACTCGAGTTTATTGCGGTCGTTCCGCCGATGGATGTTGAAGAAGGCTCGGAGCCGCGCACGATGTGGATTCGTTACCGAATTAAGAAGGGTTCCGGTAAAGCGGCCGACTCTCTGGTCCGCGAAGAACGCATCGTCGAGAGTTCTTTGCCACCCGTACCGCCCAAGGATGGAGAGATTGATCGGACAGTCCTCAAGCTCGGCACCGAACACCAATTCGAACTCGCGTCGGATGTGGATAGTTTTGCGATCCGGTATTGTTGGCTTCCCCCGAAAGACGAGATAAAACAGGAGGATCCGTCGCTGCCTCCTCGGCCTATAAAGCTCATCGTTCTCGACGAATTGAAGGAAGGCTCCGGTATGCCACAGGGCATCCGAATCGAATTGACCCTTGTGGACAAGTCCGTGTCGTCGAAAGCGAAGGGGCAGAAGACGAAGTTCACGATGATGACCGCATTCCGCGGCCCGACCAGCGAGATCGACCGAGATTCCTTCGAGCAAGAAGGAGGGTTGCTTAATGCGGGCGCGTGAACGTGGTTATGTGCTGATCACGGTGCTCTGGGCGCTTGTCGTGTTGACGGCGCTTATGGTCGGGTTTGGAAGACGAGCCATGCTCGATCAGCGCGCCGCGGCCTACTCGATTGACCACACGGAAGCCTACTACCGGGCGCGTGGGGCCATTGAGATGGGCATTGCGAAGGTGAAGAACGAGGTCTTCATGCAGCAGCTCTACAACAGCGTGGGTCTCGAATACAATCTGAACCTTCGCCTCCGGAAATCCGATCTGATGGAAGACAAAGGGGTGTACGCTCCTGAAGACCCAAGCCTATACGGTGACGATCAGGCGGGATATGAACTCGAAGACGCGGAAGCCCGCATTTCGCTTAACGCGTCACAAAAAGAAATCTTTGAGCAAATTGAAGGGCTTGGCTTCACGACAATCGAAGATATTCTGGAGCGCCAGAAATCGAAAGAGACTCCGGACAAATACAATCCATTTCTGACCGTCGAGGAAGCACGTTACTTGAAGGGCATGACCGACGAACTCTGGGAAGGATCTGAAGGCTCGAAGGGGCTGCGCGACCTGTTCACTGTGTACGGCGACGGAAGGATCAACATCAACACGGCTGCCGATGAGGTTCTCAAAGTAATTCCAGATATGAGCGACGACATTCGTAACGCCATCATCGGTTACCGCCAGGGGCCGGACGGGCTCATCGACACCGCGGACGATCGCACGTTCAGGACCATGGGAGAGTTGGCCGCGCGGCTTTCCTTAACTGGTGACCAGATTACGCCGTTCCAGAAGTATTGTAAGTTGCGGTCGCAGGTCTTTAAAATCAAGGGCTTTGCCACTGAACGGCAAGGAAAGATCCGCGCGACGGCGGAAGCGGTCGTGGAAATCAAGCAAGATGAAGTGACCTTCCTCAATTGGATGGAGGGCGGCATTGGCTCGTAAATCTTCAAATATCGCTGTTTTGCAGGTAGACGGAACCGTACTTTCCCTGTTGCGCTGCCACCGCACCACGAAGGGCATCGAGATAGTCGATCATGTCGTGGAGCGCGGCGCATGGTCTACACAGGACGGCACGTTGGAGTCCGCTCTGCGCGAATTCTCCGCAAAACATCGCCTTGCAGAGGATCACCTTTTTACGGTACTGCCCCGCCACGATATGACGGCGCGCATTCTCATGCTTCCTTCGGAGTCTCCGGAGGAAGTTGCGGGAATGGTCCGGCTGAGTGTTGAGGAATACGTGCCGTATCCCGCGCACGAGGTTGTCGTTGATCAGTGTATCCTGCAAAAGTCTCAGGATGGACAATCCCGTGTTCTGGCCGTGTTCGCGCACCGCGACGTGGTGGAATCGCATGTCGCGTTGCTCAAAGCCTGCGGCTTGGAGCCGGAAAAGATCCTCGTAAGCACGGCATGCTTGGGCGCGGCGTCGGCATCGCTTCACACGTCCGAACGTTGGGCTCTTCTGCACTTGGGCGGGTCTGGCATAGAGGTTTTGGTATTCAACGCGGGCCGCATCGAATTTGGGCGAGGTATCGCGACCAACTACGACTGGTCCGCAAGTCCGCGCGAGAATTTTGAGGCAATTGAAGAACTCTCGTCGGAACTCCGCGCTTCTCTATCGGCGTATCGCCGCGAGAGCGAAGACGGCGAGCCGGTGGAACGCGTGTACCTGTGTTCCGAGTGCGCCGATGTGGCGGCGATTGCGGAGACCTTGTCGGACACGTCGGGCTTCGAGTGCTCGCCCATTCACATCCCGAAAAGCCTCTGTTCCAAAGGCGACGAGCTGCTCACAGGCATACCACTTATTCCATTGGGTGCGGCCCTTGCGGCGCAGGACCGCGCGCCGATTGTCATCAGTCTCGTTCCGCGCTCGCTCTCGGAGGATCGCGAACGGTCGGCCTTCAAACGTAACCTGTACAACGTGGTTGGTCTGGGGTCGGCGATTCTCATTGCGTTGCTGGCACTCTACGGTCAGGCTGCGTGGCAGCGCAAGTCGTATATTCGTGAACTTCAGACTACGGCAGACCAATTGAAACCTATTGCCGATGACGTCGCGGCGAAGAAGAAGCAGCTCGCGGTATTGCAGCGCGGCCTTGACCGCACGGGCTCGGCCTTGGAACTGATGGCCGAGTTGTTTAAGCGCGCCCCCAGTACCGACCTCAACATAACAAGCATGCGCTTCATTCACGGACAAAGCATAGCCGTTAGCGGACGCGTGCAGGACATTACCGTGGTCGACCAATGGATTGACACGCTACGCGAAGCAAGCAAGACGGAGATTCCCCAATTTGCTCGCGTGCAGCCCGGCTCTCATAAGCAGGTCACGGAGGGCGACAAGCAAGTCTGGCAGTACGAGATTCTAATCCCGCTGGATGACAGTGAGGCTGTGTCCATGTCTGCCGAGGAGCCTGCCGATGAGCAGTAACACGGGAGGTTCACGGTGCTAGCCTTTATCCGAAAACTATCGCCGTCGGAGCGCAGGCTTGCCGTTTTGGCTGCCGTTCTGTTGGCTGGTGCGGTTCTGGTCGTTGGGACCATTCGCGCCATCGACAGCATTGCTGCCATGGACGAGACGATTGCGGACCTGCAGCAGGATCTTCTTTACTACAAACAGCAGACGGTACAGGCTGAAGCCGTCGACAAGGCCTATCAGGCAATTGCCACCCAGCATTCAAGCCAGTGGACCCAGGAAGAGATCCATGATCGGCTTTGGCGCGAGATTAGACGGCTCACGCAGAAGAACCTCCCTAAGCCGGGTGAAGAGGCCCCCCCGATGCAGGCCAACAACTTGCTTGTCGATATCCGCAATATGGAGAAAGGGACGTTGGACAACAGCGGGGAAGGCTATCGCAAGTATACCGTGGCTTTCCGAACCGAAGACGCGCCTATACAGAACTTGGCCCAATTCCTGGAACGCTTGCAGCAAAGTGATCAGGCGCTCCGGGTAGATAGTCTCGAAATCTCGCGACAGCCGGCGACGACCGCCGTGGGCGCCAAGTTCACGGTTACTCGTACGATTATTGGCGACGCGACCACGAGTCCGCCCGTTGTTGAAGCGCCGGCGCCGGTGAGCAAGGTGAATCTGGTACGTAATCCGAGCTTCGAGAATTGGGATTCCCAGACTTCGATGCCGACAGACTGGACCGCTGACGGCTGCACGATGATTCAGAGTCAGCAATACATGACCGAAGGACAGAGCAGCGTGCGCGTGACGGCGGAGAAGGACGGTGCCTCGTTGTACCAGATACAGAACCTGGTTGCAGGCAATACCTATGAGCTTTCCCTAGACCTGCAGGCTCAAGCGCCTGCCACGATAACTGTCGCAAACAATGACGGCGCGCCACTGGGCAAAGGCGAAACGGCGAAGGCCGACAGCGGCGTCTACACATACCGGTTCTTCATAACTGTTCCGGGCGAACCGGGAGCGACTGTCCCCATTCGGGCCCCATTCATCGTTCTTGAAGCGAAGACCAGTGTTGTGACGGTCGACAACGTGTCGCTGATGCAGACGGAGGGCAAACCGTGAAACGACTTGCGTTACCCGTCTGTGTACTGGTCTTGGTGGCCCTGTTGGCCTTGCTCGTGCTGGGCTTCATCAAGAGTCCCGTTGCCGCAGAGCGACAACGATTTGCAGTTCAGCTAGAAGAGCTGGAGCCGCCGGCCTATGTCGCTGACAACACGGAGGCCGATTCTGCCGCCTGGCGCAATGTCGTGACTTCGAGGACCGATATGTGGGCGCCGCTGGTCAAGGCCGCCGTGCAGGCGGCTCCGCCGCCGAACTTGTCCAGCATGCTGGCAGGGGTTCAGCCCAAGCGAAACAAGATGGCGGACAAGATTCAGATCATTGTTGACGGCGTCAAGGGCTGGTACGGTAAGGGGCAGCAGATTAAAGGGTGTACGATAAAGGATATAACGGATGCGGGGGTCGTGTTTTCTCTGTCACAGGCGGGGCAGGAGTACAACGTGACGATTCCGCGGCGTTAGGGACTGCCGGCGCGCGTATCTGATCTGTTGATTTTTAGAGTTTTGCGCTATACTGTAAATGGTTAACATCGGTTATTGGTCTACTTGGAGGCCGTAGCGGAGTTGGCCGTATTTATCCGATGAGCGGGAGGGTTGAAGTGAGACGCTTCTGGATGGCCGCAGTGCTGACCACACTCGCGGTAGCTGCAATTCCACAGTCCGGTGCTCAGCAGAGCCCAGTCACACCTGGCCCTACTCCTATTATTGAGGGAGGTGCAACGACCGGAACTGCTATCGTTCAGCAGTTCAATCCGAGTGGACAAACGGGCAACGAGATGGGTTCATCGCAGCCTGGAAGAGGCGGCTCCCAGTCTCAGGCCGGGACACAACAGCAACGTACCGGTTCGGTAAAGGCGATTAAGGCGGAGCGGCGTCAGGTGACGGTGGGCGGTTCAGGCGCGTTCGAGCCGATCCTTCAGCGTAAGGTTGAATACGGCGACGTACCGGATGAAGGACAACCGATCACGCTTTTGGCAGCCGACGCGCCGGTGCCCGTAATGGAATTGCTCGACTACGTGGCCACGTCGACAGGCTGGAACATTATCGCGTCCAAGGGCTTGGAAGGGCAGTCGGTACGGTTCTGGGTGAATGAAGTCAAGCCGAAGCAAGTGATGTCGGTACTTAAGTTCAACGGCATTCACTACGAATACGATGCCGAGAACAAATTCCTGTACGTGATGCTCAACGAAGAGTATCTCGACCGTCAGTTTGGCAAAGTTGAGAGCGCCGAATTCCATATCAAGCATGCGGACGTAATCGATATGGAGGCCATACTGTCGGCGCTTACGTCGGAAACGGGCAAGTTGGTAAGCGATCCGCGAACTGGCCGCATTATCGTGTGGGATACGGAAGCCAACATCGAGGAGATGACGCGGGCCGTCGAGCAGATGGATGTTCCGCTTGAGCCGCGCGTGTTCGCGCTCAAGCATCTCGCGGCGGACGATCTGCTCGACTCGATTCAAAGCCTTCTCTCGGAGCGTGGGTTGGCAAACTCCGATCCGAGGACGAACTCAATAGTCGTTACCGATTTGCCGAGCCGCCAGGATCAGATCGGTAAGATGCTGGAGGCGCTCGATCAGAAGCTGGAAACTCGCACCTGGACGTTGAACTACGCCGATCCGAAGACGGTTTCCGAACGTCTAGAGAATGTGCTGCCGGAAGACGTGACAGGGCTGACCATCGACGAAGACACCCATCAAATCAGTATGACGTCGATTCCCTCGCGCATCGAGGAACTCGACGAGATGATCAAGATGTGGGACGTCAAAGGGCGGCAGGTCATGATCGAGGCGTACCTTGTCACGGCGTCCAGCACGGTGCTCAGGAACCTATCTGTCAACTGGTCCTACTTCGACGAGATTTCGGGGGTGCCGTTTGCGCTCCAAAGCGGAAACGCCAATCCCGACTACACGTCCAGTCCTGAATCGGGTCAGCGCGCCACGGTTGGCCGGAAGCCGTATCGCGCATTCCTGCGCGACGACTTTACAAACGCACCCATCCAGGAAGTGAGCAACGTGGACGGGAGCGAGGCAGGTAAGTTGACAGGCAACAACATTCTCGATCCGGACTTCAAAGGCAACCGGGTTGCCATCGTTTTGGATTACCTGGACCGGAACGGGGAAATCCGAATCCTCGCGCGTCCTCGGGTAACGGTGCAAGATGGGGAAGAGGCAACATTCGAGAACACGCGGAAGAACGCGTATCAGACGTTTGGATTCTCCAACGTGGGTATCGTCTCCAATGACCAAGACACCGGGATCGGGTCGCGTGTTTCTCCCGGCAGCGTACAATTTGAAGAGACCGGTACGATACTGAAGGTAAAACCGCGGATTAACGGTGAAAACAATGTCCTCATGGAGATCGAGGCCGAGGATAGCACGGCCGAGGACAAGACCATCGAGACGGCAAACCTGAAGAGCACGGTTCCTGAAAAATCGCAGAACAAAGCCCAAACGAGTGTCCTTGTGAACAGCGGACAGACGGTTGTCATCGGCGGGCTCCGCTTTGCGAATCTCACCGATTCCGTGGACAAGGTGCCCATCCTGGGAGATGTTCCCTTCGTGGGACGATTGTTCAAGGGAACGAAGAAGGACCACATCAATCGCGAACTGGCGGTTTTTATCACTTCAACCATCGTGGATGAATATACGCAGCCGGAAGCCGAGCATCTCGCAAAGTTCGATGCTGAAACCGCCGACAAATTCCGTCATTCCAAGAAGAACATTTGGGGCCGTACCGCTGACCGCATGGCGAAAGGCGCGAACGAGCTGCCCGTGGGCCTTGGCGAAAACGGTAAGTTCTACGTTGACGGCAAGACTATTACGCTCGATGAGTTGCAGTCTGAATTCGACAAGGCGCGTGATGCCAAGGTCAAACCCACGGTATGCCTTCGCGCCCATCCGAATGCACCCAGCGGGCTGGCCGAAGAAGCCAAGTCGAGGGCTGAAGCGGCTGGTTTGAAAGTCAAGATTGAGGCCAACTCCTCGCCATTTATCCCCAACTACAAAGAAGATACGACGGACAGCAGTAACTCAGGAGAGGGTACGCCTGAGACGAATTCCTCAGAAGCTCCTTCCCCGTCAGAGAATACGCCCGACGCAAACGCACCGTGACGCCATTGTTCTGTCTTCATCTAATCGTTTCGGGAGGACAGACAGGGGTCGATCGCGCCGCGCTAGATGTAGCCTTGGAGTTGGGCATTCCTTGCGGCGGTTGGTGTCCGAAGAATCGTCTCGCGGAAGACGGTTCCATTCCCGCCCGTTACCCGCTGACGGAAACGCCTTCCGTAGATTACGCAGAGCGAACCCGGTGGAACGTGCGTGATTCGGACGCCACCTTGGTTCTCACCTTTGGCGAGCCTTCTGGCGGCACGGCTTTTACTGTCGAGTGCGCTCGAATGGAGCGTAAGCCGTGCTTGGTTATCGACCTCGACGAGGCCGTGTCTCCGTCCTTGGCCGTGGAGTGGCTTCGCACCCACGCTGTCGGTATTCTGAATGTAGCGGGTCCGCGCGCGAGCGCGAATCCTGCTGCTTACGAGAGGGCGAGGGACTTTCTGTTTCATCTACTGAAGTAATGAGTGCGGGGGAGCTTAGTCCGACATGAAACGTGTTACGCGACGAGATTTCATCAAGTCCACTTTGGGAGTTGCCGCTGCGGGAGTCACTTTCGCTTATGGAGCGGAGTCCTCGCCGTCAGGCCAATCCGCCAGCGCGTTCTCGTTTCTTCACACCTATGAGGCTACCGGGCGATACTGGCGCTGTCTGGAGAAAGCGGGATTGATCCGGTCCACGACCGGAGTCCGGCTTGTACAATCGCCCTTCGGGAAAGACGATAACCGCCGCTTCAATGCGGTCGCGCGCCGTGATGGCGAGCTGTACGGAATTCTCAAGAACAAGCCCAGCTACTTCATAGTAGACCGGCTGTGCGGCGGGTCCCCGTATTACCCCTACGACTTCGACCAGTCTCTCGTGGCCGAGTATGAGCTGATGCTTGGGGTGAAGCTCCTCGGCGGTCAAGTACATGAAGTTCTTTCCAATGTGCACAACGATTGGGGGCGCATAGCGAAGGCCAATCCCAAGTTTGCCACTGAACCCGTCGACGCGGAATCGATTCGCGCTTACTTCGATTGGAGCGAGGCCAACAAGTGGATCGAATACGGAGACATTGCTGAATACCATGGACGCACGTATCCCAAGACCGAAGCCCAGTGGTGGGATGATTACAGGCGGGCGGCCATTACCCAAGGTAAGCGATTCAATGGCCGGTTCTCGTACTGCGAAGGCACCCACTACGGAGAACTGGTTTGGCACCGATTCTACGAATACGGGGCCGCTTCGTGTATCGTCGAAGTCGGACCGTGGGCATCATCGGAATCGCAGTTTGCCATCGCGTCTGCCCGTGGTTCCGCGAAGGCTGCTGGCAAGCCGTGGGGCATCTTCTACGCGCCGTGGGGTCCAGGGGGGTGCACAAGTTTCATTGAAATGAAGGATTGGTCTTGGCAGGCCCCCAACGATGCCATGGAGGCCAGCGGTTTTCCAATCGGACCGGACAAGGGGCCGTCGACCGCGCTTCAGCGGCGCATCTTCTTCCACTCCTATTTGTCGGGCGCCAACACGATGCATGAAGAGTGGGGGGCAGAAGGTAATTTCACCAACTGGGACGACGCGACGCTTTCGTCATACGGCCTGGTGACTCGCGACTTGCTCGATTTTCAGGATGCCCATCCTGACGTGGGGCGTCCATTCACGCCAATCTCACTCATTTTGGACGCGAACTGGGACGGAAAACAGTCTGCGGCTTGGAAGGATCTCAAGGGCCGGCTTTATGTACCGTCTGAAGCAGAGAATCCCGTAGCTGAGCGGGGCGCCAAGAATGCAAAGGAAGAGGCCCGGTGCTACACCCCGTGTGCATTTCCTGAGCTTTTCGACATCGTGCCATCAACCGCCTTGGCTTCCACGCTTGCGTCGTATCGGGTCACTATCCCCGTGGGAGGGAGCGCCAGTCTTGAGCAGACGTGGGATGCTCTTGTGAAAGCAGTCGACGAATTTACTCCGTTCGTCAGGACCTCTCACCTGCCCATGCAAGTGAACTTCCGAGAGAGTGACAAGACGTGGATTGTCGGCATCTACAATCCTTGGGGAGCACAGAGGGGAGACGTGTACGGCGTGGGCAGCGAGCTTGACGAATCAAGTTCCATTTCCGACACCCTCGAAGCGCGATTTCCCATCGAGTCTGCTCGTGTGCTGCACGGATGGCCGTCGAGTTCGGGAATGAGCAGGGAGGGCCAGAAACTGGGCGTCACCGTGGGTCCCGGCGGCACGCTTATTCTTGAGGTGAGGCAGCGCGCATAGCGGCGGCGAGGAGCAGGCTCCATCCAATCAGAAAGGCAACGCCGCCAAACGGAGTGATAGCGCCTAGCCAGCGTATACCTGTCAGCGCAAGTGCATATAAGCTGCCGGAGAATATCAGGACCCCTGTTGTCCACATGATGCAGGCCCACCATGTGCAACGCATCCGCCAAAGGCCGGCACTTCCCATGGCGACCGCAACCAGGGCCAAGGCGTGATACATCTGGTAGCGGACGCCCACTTCAAAGATGGCCAGCATCTCCGGAGTGAGGCGCTGCTTGAGTCCGTGCGCGGCGAAGGCTCCCAGGGCGACGCCAAGTCCTCCAAACACTGCCCCTGTGGCGAGACCACACCGTTGTGCGCCAACCATGTCGTCACTCCTTATCGTTGAATAGGGCAAATGAAATCGGCGGGTTCCATCGCCAATGATGGAACCCGCCAATAATTCTCTTTCGCTACTACGGGACGAGAGTGGACGTGAAGAGGTTCATGATCCCTGCCCACGCTCTGCTTACCGGGTATTCCGACGGGTACTTCAGGAAGGATACGTGCCCATCCATGTAAAGTACGTTACCACCGCCGGGAATGTGGTTGTACGAGGGCTTGCCCACCGCGCTCTGCGCGCTTTGAACCAGATCATAGAAAGCTACGATCGTGCTCTGCGCTTCGCTCGATGCTGCCGGATTGTTGATGTCCGAGATGAAGAAGCGCTCAATGCCTTCGCGCAGACGATAGATGACATAGTCGCCGTCCACCGTGCTGTTAATTTCGATATCATCGTCGAAGTTACTCGGGTCTGCCACGGCAGTCAGTGCTTGCGTGTAGAAATCCGGGTCCGTCTGCGGCGGGTCGGCATTCTCATCGGCGTTGCCCAGCATGTAATGCTCGGGCTTGAATGCCCAGCCCAGATACACGTAGGAAATCGGGCTGAACGCGCAGGGGTCAACAACGCCATCCACGTACCACAAGGTCTCCGCGTCCTGGTTGTCCGGATCGGAGGGACATGTCAGGACATTGATGTCCGTCAAATACTCGGGGTAAATCGAGGGCCCTTCAAAGAACAGATCGTCGAGTTCGGGAGCCACGTCGCAAGTTGCTCCTAAGGTGTGCGAACTTGCGCGAGTCTTCATGTGGGGCCACTTCTCGCCTTTTGACTCGTTGGAGTACATCTTAAAGACGAGACCCATCTGCTTGAGGTTGTTTTGGCAGCTAGCGCGCCGGGCGGCTTCACGTGCACGCGCCAATGCCGGTAGGAGTATCGCAGCAAGTATTCCAATAATTGCAATGACAACCAACAACTCGATTAAGGTGAACCCACGCTTTTTCACAATCGCATCTCCTCCATTTATTTTGCCGCGCGAAAATCACCTTGCGTTTTGCTCAAATCGCACGACAAGCCCTCTACCAGTCCAGCCGGGTTTACAGAAAACCCCTCGAAGCCATGTCCCTCACCGTGAACCACCCAGGGACGGAGCAAACGCTGGGGGACTATGCCATAAGCGTTCAATTAAAGACAACTGTCAGCAAATGCACCGCTGATTTGACTACCCATCAGCGGGAGTAGGCTACGATCCTCGGGGGCAGGGAACCCTCCCGAAGCGACACCGTTGTCGCAGTTCTGTCCCCGCCTTATGCATTACCGAACAAACAATCGGTGCGCCGAATCGTTACATTCGGCGCACCGTTAATCATCTTGGATTCTCGTGGGACTAGTCGCCCTGATACATCGGAATCGAGGAACCGCACTGCTGTATCGGACTAATCTTCTCGAATTCCTCCGCAGGAATTGACGGACCAGGAGTATTGCACTCCTTGTTGAAGATGTCTTTCAACACGTTTGCGATGTCCACCGGCGTCATGGTCTCGATATGCTGACGCTGAATCACGTAGGCCGGCTTCCCGTCTTTGAACATGACGATATTGGGCGACGAAGGTGGAATGTCTCCCATGTAGTCGCGCGCGCGTTGAGTCGCTTCACGGTCCATACCCGCGAACACGGTCACGCATGTATCCGGGATCACCGAATTCTGGAGCGCAAGCATGACGCCTGGGCGGCACCCGCCTGCAGCACATCCGCACACCGAATTGATGACCAACAACGTCGTGCCTTTGGCGTCGCCGCCAAGCACTTTGTCTACTTCCTCAGGGGTCGTCAGGGGCTTAACCCCTACGGCCGCCAACTCTTCCCACATCGGCTTTACTGCTTCTGGATCGTACAGGGGAGGCATGAAGAATCTCCTTACAGGACAAGCGCTTACTTCCCCGTCAAACGTTTGCGGCCGATGGATTTATTCCCGGTCAGGTTTTCGAGTCAGGTCCGTCCGCCGGCAAACTGAGATGAGCGTCCAGTTTCTCGTTCTTTGCCATCATCTCGTCCCAGGTGACCATGCGGTTCTCGTAGGCCGCCATTCGACCAAGGATACTGCTCAAGGTGCTGTTTGCGGCTTCCTGGGAATTGTCGATGGGGGCGTTGTTTGCGATGCTGTCGCAGAACAACTTCATGTTGGCAACAGCGCCGTCGCGATAGATCTGTTCGGTCTTGCCGCCCTGCCAGGGATTCTCTTTGTTCTTCAGGAACACGAGACCGCCGTAGTGCGATTCGACCATGCCCTTGCTGCCAAAGAGCCGGATGCAGATGTCGTCGAACCCGCCGGGGGCAAACTGAGACGAGCTGAAGTCTACAAGCACGTCGTTTGGATAGTGGTACCGCACGACGAAATGGTCCCAGCAATCGCCCACGTCCGTGCGCACGCGCCGTCCGCCCGTGCCGATAGCCTTTTCAGGGTGCCCCTTCAAATACCAATTGACTACATCGACTACGTGGACATTCTGTTCGACGATGATGTCACCCGACAGCGCGATGTCAAAGACCCAGTTCCTCAGGCGGGCCGTCTCCGTTCCGGGAGGGGTCTTAATGCCGAGCCTGCCGGTATGGTAATAGCCCTGGCAAATCACCGGCTCGCCGATGTCGCCGTTGTGAATGCGATTCGCGGCTTCCATGAACAAGGGATCGACCCGCGTCTGGAAATCGACCCACACGCTCAGTTTACCGCCGGCCCCCTTCGCCGCTTCGACGATGGCGTTGCATCCGGGCACGTCGACCGCGATGGGCTTTGCCAGATAGACGTGCTTCCCTGCCGCCAACGCGGCCTTTACCTGGTCGGGATGAAAGTAGGGGGGGCTTATGATAGCGACCGCATCGACGCCGCTATTCAGGAGCTCGTTGACTCCGTCGATACCGACGTACTGCCGCTTTTCTTCGACATCAAGACGTTGCCCGGCCGCCTTGGCCCGGTCGCGAAAGTAATCGTGAACTGCGACGACTTTCGTGTTGGTGGTTTCCTGAAACAGGCTTCCAATCCAGGGACCGCGTCCGCCGCAGCCAATAATTCCCAACTGCATCTTCGAGTTCGCTTCCGCGCCCAAGGCGGAACCCGGCGACAACAACAATGCACCTGCGGTAGTGGCGCCTGCTGTCTTGAGAAAACCCCTGCGGTCAATCGAATGTTCGCTCTTCATAATGCCCCTCCCTCTGTCCGTGAACGGCAAACTAGTGATACTTCGGCAAGTAATCCCCGTGCGCCTCGATCAGTTCGTCGCACATGGAGATGATCTCATCAATGGTCAATTCCGCGGCGGTATGCGGGTCGAGCAATGCGGCCTGGTAGATGTGCTCCTTCTTCAACGTCAGCGCGGCTTCGATCGTGAGGTCGTGCACATTGATATTGGTGCGCGTGAGCGCGGCGCATTGCGGCGGGAGATCGCCCACATAGGTCGGGGTGATACCGTTGCGATCGGCGACGCACATCACCTCTACGCACACCTTGTTGGGAAGGTTGGTAATCAGGCCAGTATTGGGGACGTTGCCGCCGAATACATAGGGATTTCCGGTGAGAATGGCTTCGAAAATGTACGAAGCGTACTCGTGCCCGCGCTCGTGCTCGAGCGGTTCGTCCTTCAACAGGAGATCGCGCATGTCGGCCCACCCCTGAATCTGAATGCGGCATCGATGCGGATATTCGTCAATAGGTATGTGAAAGCGGTCAATCAATTCCGGGGACTTGTTCTTGATGAACCACGGCACATATTCGCTGCTGTGTTCGCTCGATTCGGTGACGTAGTACCCGAATCGCTTCATGATTTCGAAGCGAACGGTGTCCTTGTGCACGTATTCCGGAAGTTGGGCGCGGCGCTTGATCTCGGGATAGAGATCCTCGCCGTTGCGCGATATCTCAAGCAGCCAGCCCTGGTGGTTGATGCCCGCGATCTTCCACTGCAGATTGTCTTCCGGCAGGCCCAGTTCCCAACACAGGTGACTTGCACAGACCTGCACGCTGTGGCACAAACCCACCGTGCGAACAGCAGATCCTCGTTGGATGGCCCCAGTCAAGATAGCCATAGGGTTCGTGTAGTTGAGAAGCAGGGCCTTCGGGCAGACCTTTTCCATGATGCGGCAATAATCCAGCATGACGGGAATGGTGCGTAGGCCGCGGAAAATACCGCCGATACCCAGCGTGTCGCCGATGGTTTGCTTCAGGCCATACTTCTTCGGAACTTCGAAATCGATAACCGTCGCGGGCTCATAGCCGCCCACCTGGATTGCGTTCACGATGAAATCGGCATCGCGCAGGGCGTCCGCGGCCTTGTCGCTCATAAACGCTTCGATCTTGGCTTTGGCGCCCAACGTACGATTGATATTCTTCATCATCACTTCGGATACATGCAGACGGTCGGGGTCGATATCCACCAGCGTGATGTGTGAATCGCGCATGCAATCCACAGTGAGGCAGTCGCCCAGTACATTCTTCGCGAATACAGTGCTACCGGCGCCCAAAAAACAAATCTTCGGCATGTCCAGGAACTCCCTTGAGAAAAAGCAAAGCTGTGGTAAATGAGTCGCCCGGTTTCGCGTGCATACGGACTCACGATGTCGCCCCCCAACCATCGGCGACAAACAGTATGGTATCACGAAAGGGTGAGGCGATTGCTATTCGGCGAGTGCAGTCTCTGATCGCTCGACAAGGGGCGAGATTCAAGCGGGACGCGCGTCGCGCAGTGACGTGGAATGTCGGTGGATTCGTGCAAGGGGGCAGACCTAAAACGAAAAGACCCCTGCGCGATGCTTGGCGCAAGGGCCTTTGGTGTGTACAGTTTCTGAAGCCGTTAGTCGGCGATCAAAGCTTCCGCTTCGACTTCGACGAGCATGTTGGGGTCGATGAGCTTGCTGACTTCGACCATCGTCGTAGCGGGACGAATCTCGCCAAAGAACTCGCCGTGGGCGCGGCCTACGGCTTCCCATTGCTCGATGTCGGCGAGGTACATGCGCGTCCGGTAGACGTGGGACAACTTAGCGCCTGCGTTGCCTAAGGCGGTCTCGATGTTCTTCAAAGCCTGCGCGGTCTGCGCATATGCGTCGCCCACACCCACGATTTTGCCGTCGGCGCCGGTGCCGGTGGTGCCCGATACATGGACCATGTTGCCGATTTTCACGGCGCGAGAGTATCCGATGATAGGTTCCCACTTGGAACCGCTGGAGATGTTCGTGCGCGACATAGCATTCCTTTCCGTGACTTTGATGGTGTCGGGACACTACAGGAGATCGAAAAAAGGCGGCTCGTCACCGAACCGCCTTGGCTTAAAAAGTGGTGCGCGGAGGGAGACTTGAACTCCCATCCCCTTTCGGGGACTAGATCCTTAGTCTAGCGTGTCTGCCAGTTCCACCATCCGCGCCAGCCCAATGATTTTACACGTCAAAGCGGCTGGAATCAAGCTTGCGATGCGCCTTGGTGACACGCGCGATGTGATAGACTTCCCGAGTCATACTCGCGACATACGGAGAAATCTCATGTCCCAGATTGATGCTTCCAGCCGGCTTATTGATCTCAACAAGGTGCTTGAAGCCCTTACGACGGAAGGCGATGCCGTCGTGCTTCAAGAAGACGGCAAGGATATCGCCGTCATTCTGTTGCCGGAAGATTATGCGTATCTTCGCGCGCAGGCGAATACGTAGGTGATCTACCCTTCAAGCAGACTCAGCAGGTATGCGCCATATCCGCTCTTCATAAGTGGCTCGGCGAGCGCCCGCAAACCGTCCGCGTCAATGTACCCCATGCGGTAAGCCGCTTCTTCGACACACCCAATCTTCAACCCTTGCCGGTCTTCGATGACTTGCACGAACTGTCCTGCCTGCATGAGGGACGCAAAGGTACCGGTGTCTAGCCAGGCGGTGCCGCGGTCGAGAATGGAGACCATGAGTTTGCCGCGTTCCAAATAGACACGGTTCACATCGGTGATTTCGTATTCACCGCGCGCGCTTGGCTTCAACGTTCTCGCGATTTCGACGACGTCGTTGTCGTAGAAATAGAGCCCGGGAACCGCGAAGTTGGACTTGGGTTTCGAGGGTTTTTCTTCGATACTGATGGCACGGTTCTGAGCATCGAATTCGACGACACCGTAGCGTTCGGGATCGGAGACGTGGTAGGCAAACACGATACCGCCCTGGGGATCGTTGCACTGCTGCAACTGCGTGCCGAGCGCGCTTCCGTAGAAGATGTTATCGCCGAGTACGAGCGCGGCCTTGTCATTGCCAACGAACGACGCGCCGATTACAAAAGCCTGGGCGAGCCCATTGGGAATCTCTTGCACGGCATACGAGAAGGAACACCCAAATTGGGAGCCGTCGCCGAGGAGATGTTTGAACTGGGGCAAATCGTGAGGGGTCGAGATGATCAGCACGTCACGTATCCCCGCGAGCAACAACGTCGAGAGGGGATAGTAGATCATCGGCTTATCGTAGACAGGCATCAGTTGCTTACTGACGGCCCTCGTCAGGGGGTACAGCCGTGTTCCCGAACCGCCCGCGAGAATGATTCCTTTCATGGCGCCCTCTTTACTTGGTTGCTGTGTTTTGCCACTGTATAGCAGGGTGAGCGGACTGGGTCAACCCGGCCTAGTGCGCATACCCCTGCATAGGTGGGACAAGACCAAGCGAATATAGAGTCATGCACTTCACCGAAGATGAAATCGAGATCAGTTTCTATCGCAGCAGCGGACCCGGCGGACAGCACAAGAACGTCACGGATTCCGCGGTGCGCGTGCGCCATTTGCCGACGGGAATCGTGGTCACGTCATCCGCGTCGCGGTCGCAACTGCGTAACAAAGAGGCTGCACTCGAGGAGTTGGAGCGCCGCCTCGAACTGCGCAACCGCCGCGTCAAACCCCGCCGCCCCACTAAACCTTCGAAAGCCTCCCAACGCCGCCGCGTCGATGCGAAGCGCCAGCGCAGTCAGACCAAGTCGCTCAGAAAAGTGACCGGGGACGAGTAGGAAGTCAGCGCGGTCACGCAAGTTCGCGGACCGTCCATCAGTTTGCTCCGTCGCCTCCGATCGCGAGATCGCGGCGTGCGGTGGCAATGCTGACGGTGAATCCGGCAATTAGGTCGATGAGTGACAGAAGCGTGAGCAGAATAAAGGTCGCTGTGCCAGCGCCTGCCACCACGATGAGTTCGACGAGAAACACGATAAAGACCACGGTTGATAGCATGTGATCAATGACGGCGGTCTTGGACAAACGGGTTGCCTTCAGAATCTCGGCAAAAAGCAGCACGATACCCAATCCCACCAAGAAATCTCCGGCCCCAAACGCCGTGGGGGTTTCCCTGGTCATGTGGGGGATGTGAAACATTGTCGGATTGGCCTCGAAATCCACTCCAGCCAGCATGGCGACGTTGTATGCCACAAGCACGAGCGCCAAAAGCGGAAAATAGATGATGAACTTCATAGCGGACTCCCAGGTGCCTTTGTGCAAAGGTAAGTATGAGCGTGATGATAGGTATCCGGGATGTGCCGATCAAGGACGCTTGAACGCGAGCAGACGTCGGCAAATTCGACTTGGCCAGGCATTACACGATTCAAGTGATGATCATGTAGAATCCGATGGAGCCAATAGCTTGCACACAGTCCTGTCCTTAGGAGACTTCCGGTATGTTGATTCTTTCGCGCGTATCGCGGTTTGTGAATTCTAACGATGGTGGGCACTCCAAAACGCTGGCGGCGTTTACAGCATTTCTGCTGGCTGTCTCTTTTGCCGGTTGCGCTACGACCAAGACCCCGCCGATCACTTCGTTGAAGGAAGCGAAGGCGCCGGTTTGGTCGGCGAAAGCTGTGCCGGGCGAGATGATCGTGTCGGTATCGCCGGCAGGAAAGTCGCTTCGTATCGTCGGAAGCGCGGGCATCGTGCTGGGCGCGGGCGCGGACGCGGTCGTGAATGCGCAGTACCGTAAGCCGATCCACGACGCGTTGGAAGGGTATGACACGACGGCAGTCTTCAAGGAGTCCATCGCGAAGCGTTTGGCAGAGGCATTGCCGCAAGGGATCTCCGAGACGGCCCCGCTGGGTTCGACGGCCGGCGTGAGTAGCAAGACCGATGCGGAAAAGCTGCGGTATGAGTCGCTGATGAAGAAGGGTTCGGATGCGGCCCTCGACTTCGTTCTGACCTACGGCATTTACGGGCCGGAGGGTATTCTCGCGGCGCGTATTGGCGGCAAGGCCATCGTGCTCGAAACGGGCAAGCGCTTGTGGATGGACACGCTCGTGGTGACCACCGAGCCCGTGTTGGCGAATGCGAAACTGGGCGACCCGACGAACCGGCTCGGGATGAATGTCACCGACCCCGATTTCACCGTCGATAGCGAGAAGGTGTCGCGCTGGACGGCAGACGGGGGCGCGGAGTTGAAGAAGCGGTTTGAGACGGCGGTGAACGGCGCGTCGGCGGCCCTTCTGTGCGACTTGGGGCTTTCGCAGGACGCCGTTGGCGAGTACTACCTTGGCAAGCTGCGGCTGAATCAGAAGAAGTTCAAGCAGGCGGGCGAGCACTTCCGCAAGGCGGTTGAGCTCGACCCAAGCTATGTCGATGCGCGCAATGCACACGCGGTGACGCTGGCATTGCACGGACAACTCGACGATGCCATCGCAAGCGCTCGCGGCATTGTTGACGCCACTCCTGACTACGGTCCCGCGTGGTTCAATCTTGCGTATTGGTATGCCGTGAAGAAGAAGGACGCTGCCTCCGCCGGGCCGTGCTACGAGAAGGCCAAAGCGCTTGGCATGGCAAGCGATCGGAGAATCGAGAAATCGCTGAAGAAGTGAGCGAGATTCGTTGGCCGGTCCGCGAGCGCGACCCGCTGATGCGCGCCGTGCGCTGGGCGGCTGTTGGATCTATGCTGTTGGCGGCTGCCTTGAGGATCAGTCAGCTTCCGGGATTTCGGGAAGTCAGCAAAGTTCTCAATCACATGTTGGGAAATGCCTACGAGATCTCAGGCATTCTCCTGATGGGTAGTCTGACATCGCTTGCTGTTGTGGTTCTTCTATGCCCGCCAGGCGAACGAAGAGCGGCCAACTGGTTGCTGGCAATAATTCTCTTGCTGATGTCGTTCATTGCCGTGGTTCCGTACTTCTTCTCTCACATCATCTACCCCTATCGATCGGGAGAAGTGACGCCCACTCTGAAACTCGTCGATATCTGGTGTCTGTTGATTCTGCTCGTTTCATCGGGTGCGGGTATCGTTATGTCGAAGAAGTGGGCTACGTGGCCGATCTTGGCTGGAATAATCCTAGTCGGGGCGTTCTATTTCATGAGATTCACGACTCTGCCTCAAAATGAGGGATTGTTCTCGACCGAGCAGCGGGTAGAAGTGTCGATTCATGCAGTTACTATGGCCCATGGCGGTGCAAGAACCGCTGTCTCCGTTGTGCAATACCTGCAGCCCATCCCGTACGTGTTGGCCTTGTTTGTCATCGCCTTGGTCCACTCAACGCGAGACCGTGTCATTGCATGGTGGTTACGACGGCGAGTGCTTGGAGAATCGAAAAATCGCTGAAGAAGTGAGCGAGATTCGTTGGCCGGTCCGCGAGCGCGACCCGCTGGTGCAGGTCGTCAGGTGGGCGTCCATTGGTTCGATGCTGCTGGCATTCTTAGTCTTTTGTTGCGCGTTGCTGCCGGTATGGCCTGACTTCTCGGACTACATTCACGATATGAATGCTAATCCGTACATGCTTGTCGCAGTCCTTTTTGTCATTGGATTGGCAGCCCTTGCCCTCGCCATTCTGCTCGGTCCGCCCAGCGAGCGTACGGTGACCGATCGGCTCTTGGTGGTCGCGATGCTCATCGTGGCTCTTGTTATTGCGCTCCCTGAACTCATGGGGCTGATTCCGCGCTACGAGCGCCCAGAACCTTCTCTGTTTTCCCCTTGGCATCTCAGAATTGGAGGTCTATTCCTTTTGCTCCTGCTCTCCGCCATAGGCATTGCCATGTCGAAGAAATGGGCTCTATTGCCTATCGTCACTGCAATACTCTTCCTCGTCGTACTCTTTGTGTTGGATTCTTGTTTAGAGTCTCCGGCCAGAAATTGGTTTTCGCTTTCGCGCGAATACTCGTCGGAATTCACAGGCCCCGGTTCTGGCGACGTCGAACTGTACGAAGCCGAGCTGCAGTACTTCGTGCCCTTTCCCTATGTGCTGCTGCTATTCGCCATCGCGATGGTTCACATGGTGCGAGACCGGCTCGTAGTCTGGT
>JAIBAQ010000035.1 GCA_019695095.1 Candidatus Hydrogenedentota bacterium | reverse complement strand
GTGTCCGCGAATTGCCACACTTGGATCGGGTACGGATAGGTGGCATCCAGCGAACCTTGCTTGTCGAGTTTCTCCAGAAGCAGTTTCGCGAGGCGCTGCTGATAGACATCGGAGCTGCCTTGAAGTTCGACGAGCTTCTCGCGCGTCGGGACTTCCGCAAACTTCAATGGAATCTCTTTGTACGCAGCGCGTATCGGTCCATGCACATCACCCGAGGAGTCGCCCACGGTGCCCACAACGGCCTTGCCCAATTCTTCGCCGTATTGCTGGGCAAGCTCCACGGTGCGCCTCGGTATCGGGTTCTGGTCGCCGCCGCACCCCATGAAGAAGAGGGCCGTTGTTCCAGGCAGTTCCTTTTCGACGTACGCCTGCGCGAAGCCCGCGTAGTCTCCGCTGATTTGCTGAAGCGCCAGCACGGTGTTGTGGCAGGCGTATCCGAACAGCACGGCCTTGATGGAGGAATCCGGACGGCGCGCCACAAGCACGGGCACATCGTGATCGACGGGGCCAATTGGGTTGAAATCGTTGATGACGCCGTCGAGCGTATATTTGCGGCGGTTCTTCGCGAAATCGGCCTCGCCGATGCCCCACCGCAGATTGCCCGGCTCCAGGTCTTTCAACGCAAGCCCGATCACTTCAACCAACTGCTCCTTGAGCTTGTCACTGTAGGCCTCGACCACGCTCCATTGCTCGGGCGACATGTCGTAGGTCACGCGAAGGTTGTCCCGCAGCACGGGCGCGCTGTGCGTATGCGAAGCCGTCAACGCCAGCCGCTCTCTCGGAATGCCATAGTCCGATTCGACGCGCTTCGCGACGTCTCGTGAAATGCTCGCAGGCAGGCCCACCAGGTCCGTCGTCACGATGACGGTGCGCGCGCCGGTTTCGTCTTCGACTGCAAGGGCCTTGGCGAAGATGTCGTGGAGCTTTCCCTGCGAAGGTTCGGTTCGAGCCGCGTATCCTGCAAGCCAAATGGGCTGCTCGGGCGTGATGACGATTCGGCCCGCGCCGACTTTAAGTCCTTCGGCGCCCGCGACGCCGGACATGCCAACGGCAATCAGCACACACACGCACAGTCGCAACACCAGCTTCATCGATAGACTCCTTTATTGTGCGATTGCGAATTCGCCATCATCCAACTGCCGCGCCCGCGGACAGCTTCGGCGCGAAGTAGATCCCGGCGATATCGCGGGGCTTCAACACGCGGCGATACAAGGCAACATGGCACATTTTGCCTTCAAAACCAAACAGAGAATCGCTTCGCCCTCCCAGCCACACACCGGGAGCGTCCGCGGAATGCCCTGCCTCGATCTCTCCGACCAAGTCGGGCGTCGAGTTGCCGTTCAGGTACACGGAAGCTTTGCGTCCTTCGCGTACCAGCACGAGATGCGTCCAGCTCCGGGGCTCAAGCACGGTTGCGCCTACCAGCGTCTGACCGAGATGGTCGCCGTTGTAGAGAATGAGACGGCCTGTCGCGGAGCCGCCTCGGTGCGTACCGCCGATGCCCAGATGATCGCCCGGCGCGCCTTGCACACCGTCCGCGCCGCGAGAGAATAAATAACCGGTTACGGCGCGTGCATCGTTGGGCAGACCGTTCCAAAACCAAAAGGCGATGGAAAACGTGTCGCCCAGATTCGGGACGGATACGGCCATGCGTCCGCCGGCAAAATGTGCGGCACGGCAGACGCCGTCTGGATGGCCGGTCTCTTCAATACCGGGCCCTTCAAGGAAGTACGCCACGTTGGGCTCGTACCGTCCGTGCATACGATTGCCCGAAGCGTCGGCGCAACGCGATCCGCACATGGTATCCATGGGCCAATACGCAAGGGGATCCGAGTTGCGCATCGCTCGCACCAGCGGACCTCGGGATTGCGGCATCGGTTGGATCTTCTTGCTGGAAACCTGCTCCAGTAGACCCAGCATCGCGTCCACAATTCGCGGCTCAGCCTCCGGCACAAGGCTCGCGGAACGGGCCGGCCACGCGTTGTATCCGCCGAATGGATGAAGCTCCGGCGGCGGAATATAGCCTTCGGCCCCGTTTGCCAATTCGATGTTCATCGTTTGCGTGAAGGGGCTTCGCCGTTTGAGCTTGAGTCCCGTGATCGCATACACCTCGCAGGGAATGGCCGTGATCGCGAGACCGCCGATCCGAAGTGCCCGAAGCAGGAGTTCGCGTTTGGGTTCCTCGCGCAGATAGAACTGCTCCAGCGCATAGACCTCCTGCTGACTTGTGGGCACAGTGCGGTCGCCCATCCCATCGCGAACCGTTTGCGCCCATGCAAGCCGCTCTTCGGATGGAAGCCTGCGCTCGAGTGTGAGCGCGGTTTCGGCAGCGGCCAATGGCGGATTGTCGCGGTACTCGATTCGCCGAAAAGCCTCTTCCGCCTTCGCCGCGACCTGCTTCGCATAGTGGGCCATGTCGATTTGGACCTGCGGCCGCGAATAGTCCATCCAATGCTGGTCACCACTGGTTCCGTTCGACATCATGACAACGAATTCCGGGTCGGTCTGGCCGGGGGCGATGCGCGCGCGCATCTCCGCGCAAAACATGCCGAAATAATCCGCGGAAATGGGCGTCGTGCCGAAATAGTGCATGGAGTAGTTGGCCAGAAGCGCCAGCGGTTTGCCTTCGCGGGTGCGCACGGCCAACAGGCCCAATTCGGGATCCGTCGGACCGCACGGGCCTATATACTCCGGATTCTGATACCCGGGATGCATCATGGCGCGAATGGTGGCTTCACCGAACGGGTCAGTGCCAATACAGTCGGGACGTCGAATCCACACGCGGCAGTGCGTGTCTTCATGATCGGCGATAGAAGCCCACCCGGCGGAAGCGGGGACCCGGCTCTCGTTGGCCTGGCGGATGCACTCCGCGATACGCCCGGGAAGGCTGGCGGCATACGTTTCGTCGCAGCGCGAGCCCAGCACGCCCATCACGGAAGGCCCCGAGTGAATGTGGTTTGCGGCAATGATCATGCAGCTCTCGGAGATGCCGGTTGCCGCGTGCGCTTCACGCGCGGCTCTGTCGACGAGTTCGCGGGGCAACATCAGGTTGTCCACGACAACAAGGGCCAGCCGCGTCGACCCGTCGTCCAGAACGAGTCCCCTCGCGAACAGGCGGTCATGGATCGTATCCGCCTTGCCTTCGAGGAAGCCTCCGCTGGAAATCACGGGCAGCACGGTGGGCGTGATATCGACGGCTGCCGCGCCCGCGTGCAGCCCGTGTGTGGCTTCTGAGCGGGATCGCGCTCCCGGACTGTCGGCAAAAGCCTGCAATAGGCCACCCGCGGCGGTCGCCATAGTGCCGCCGAGTGTGCTCGCGAGAAATCGGCGCCGGTCCAATTGTTTACTCATGTTGACTTCCGGTGTGGGTAACCGTGGTGAGCCCGGCCTGCGCCTCGACTCCGGCATTCGAAAGTCGAGACTGCGGACGCGGCTTGGCAAAGAGCCGTGAAACTTTGCACAGTTCAACGGTTGAATGCTACTATCTCCCTCTCTGTCTATCAAGGCCGTACGCGCGGCGTGATTGCGGGGGCGGCGCCATCTTTTGCCAGCAGGAGGAGATTCATACCATGGCCAAGTACAAAATTGCGTTAATGGGGGGCGACGGCACAGGCCCCGAAGTGTTGCAGGAAGCCGTGAAGGTATTGGGAGCCGCCGCCCAGCGCTTCAATATTACCTTCGATACCACGTCCTACGACTTCGGTGGCGAACGTTACCTGCGTACGGGCGAAGTGTTGCCGGATTCGGCGACGGACGAGTTGCGCAAGTACGACGCAATCCTGTTGGGCGCCATCGGCCATCCCGACGTGAAGCCCGGCATCCTTGAAAAGGGGATTCTGCTCCGCGTCCGGTTCGAACTCGACCAATACATCAATCTTCGCCCCGTCAAGCTGTATCCGACCGTGGATACGCCTATCAAGGGAAAAGGTCCGAAGGACATCGACTTTGTCGTCGTGCGCGAGAATTCGGGCGACGTGTACACGGGTGTTGGCGGCGTCATGCAGAAGGGCACGCCTCACGAAGTCGCGTCGCAGGTGATGCTCTACACGCGCCATCAGGTCGACCGTTGCCTCAAGTACGCCTTCGAGTACACGAAGAAGCGCAACAAGAACAACACGCTTACGCTGTGCGGCAAGACGAACGTCCTGACCTACGTGTTCGATCTGTGGGAACGCGCGTTCCACGAAATGGGTGCCAAGGACTTTCCGACGATTAAGCGCGACTACGCTCACGTCGATGCGACCACCATGTGGATGGTCAAGAATCCGGAATGGTTCGACGTGATCGTGACCGGTAACATGTTTGGCGACATTATCACCGACCTTGGCGCGATGATTCAGGGCGGAATGGGTATTGCCGCGGGCGGCAACATCAACCCCGAAGGCGTGTCCATGTTCGAGCCGATCGGTGGCAGCGCGCCGAAGTACACGGGCCAGAACGTGATCAACCCGCTTGCGGCCATCTTCTCGGCACAGATGATGCTCGACCACCTCGGCGAGACCGAAGCGGCGGCATGCATGGAAAAGGCATGCGTGGCATTCCTCGAGAAACGCCTCATCCCCGGGCTTTCCGCGAAAGAAATCAAAGAGAGCGGCATGTCCACCACGAAGATCGGCGACGCGATTGCCGACTTGGTCGCGACGATATAGTTCGATTCAGCGTGGGGGTTGTGTCTGTTGTGGCACAACCCCCACGTTGTTTTTTTCCGCCGCGCGCTACGGCGTAGTCTCGGCAGCGGATTGCTTAAAAGTCGCGAGCCACGAGAGGGCCGTTGCCGGGTCAATCACGTGGCCACCATCAAAAAGCGTTAGCCGCACAGGCCCAGCCTCCCGGCGAAACAAGATCGGTTGCGCACGGCCAGACTCGGCCGTGCCTTTGAATGCCAAGCCATCGGGTACTTCCGCTCGCGAAGTCATGAAGTTCACAGTCTCTTCGGTCAACGCGGCGTCAGGCACACCGTTCGCTTCCGCAAGCCGATTGAATGCGCGAAGCGTATGGTCAATGGGCACAGCGCTTCCGTCATGACCGTCGTGTATTCCTGTCTGCAAATCGATAGGAAGACCGGCGGCTCGTTCAAGTTCGAAAACCGGCGACCGGCTATTGTAGGCCTCGATCCGTTCCGGCGTTTCCGGCGGCCCGCCGAAGCACTTCTCCATATCGTCAGCGTAGCGATAACCCTCCTTGCGGCAGAACGCATGCCATGCGGTCAAATCGGTGATGGGCACCCACGCTGACACGGCGGCCCAACGCTTCGGTGCGCGACACGCCATTAGCAAGGCCATGTGTCCGCCGCCCGAACCGCCAAGCAGATACACACGGCGCGGATCCGCGGGTGTATTGGAGAGTGCCCAATCAACGGCGTCGAGCACATCCTGCACCGCCAGGGGCGACCCGCAAGCTTCGGGATGGTTATTGGGTCCCCGGAACTCCGGCGATAAGAAGATCCAGCCCCGTTCGCGGCATCCTGCGAGCGCGGCTTCATAGGCATCGTAGGCGCGGCGGCCGGTAGACCAACTATGCAGGCTTACGAGCAGCGGCACACGGTTGCCGGCAACCGCCTCGGGTACGTCTATCAGACACGGCTGCTGCATGCCGTCTTGGGTGCTTGTCACAAGTACTTCCTGCGGCGCCTTCTCGTCTCGCACGACGATTTGGATTGCTTTCGTGTCCCCGCCGGTGAGTTGATCGCCAGTCAATGTATCTCCTGAATTGCCCGCGGCGTCTTCCGCGCGGCAACGCAATGTGTGGTTTCCGATAGTGAGGTGTATCGGACCATTGCACGGTACAAGGGTCTCATTGTCCACGGCATATTCGAGCTTCTTGACGCCAGAGAGATTGTCGCGCGCGATCAACGTTAGCGCCGTGTTCGGACGCGCGTAGTAGACGCCGCCCTCCTGATCGAGGCGCGGCTCGGCGTTCAGCGTGATGACCGGTGGAGTCCAATCCACCCCGATCCGTTTGCTGACAGGTTCAGCGCGCTCGGTCTTCTTGAACTCTACGACGAACACGCCTTGCTCGCTCACCGTTGCCGAGTCGCCCTCGAACCACTTCCCGCCGTTGACACGCAACCAGCCTGCGCCGTCAAACGTGACTGCCGTGCGCTCGCGCGACCAGGAGTCCGCCTGCGGGGCCTCTTCCTTCTGCCCCGGTTTGCCGCCCGGAAGATTGGCTGCGCCATCCGGAGCCATTGCGGGGCGCAGCAACCGGTCCAGCATTTCGGGCGATAGCTCAGTCGGTGGGTCAAAGCCGGGTCCGGCTACGTACTCCAGAATTCCGTCCATGAGGGCAACACACGCGGGACTGTCCGGCTTGAACGCGCAGTTCGATACCAGAAGCCGCCCGGCGCCGACCCGCTTCTCGAAGACGAGCGCCTGTTTCCGGACGACCTCAGCCGTGCTGATAACTTCGAGGATCGGATCGAATGCCGTGTCGAGATCGGTGACGAGAATCGGTGCGGCTCCTTCGATTACCGGATAGAATTGCCAATCGCCCCATCCCTCGTGCGGAAGGTATTTGAATACCGGATGATCGGCAATGACTGTTCCCACATTGTGTTGGTCGCGCGCACCAGTGCCCGGCCTGAAAGAAGTCCAACCCTTGTGCGTCGGAAACGGTATCGTTCCGAGCAAGAGGACGCTGCCTCCACGCTTCAGGAACTCGACTGTGTTTTCGTTGAGTTCTCGCACGATGCGCAGGCTGCCCGGCTCAAACGCGTAGCAGGGGTCCAACAGGCCGCGCAAGGCTCCATCGACTTCCGCTTTGACTTGGAGCGCGCTTCTGTTCGGAAACACCCAGAAGTCCCAATCGTTCTTCACCAACAGTTCCGCTCCCCGCAACTCGAGCGCAAGGTTGCAGCGAGTCGTCTCCGATACCTGCGGCCACTCGAAGGAGAGGCGGCCGAGCGACGTCACCTGACCGAAGGGGGCGTCATTCACCGGAATCTCGCCGCTGGCGAGCACGCGGCCGCCGTCCGTGAGCCGCCATACGACTCTCCCATTTGTGAGGGGCCGGTCGCCGTACAGTGAAACGAGGCATTCTGGCGCGAAGGCGGCGCCCGCGCGATAGTCGCGGGAAATGGAATGCGCGTCATAGTCGATGAGCAGCACGTTGTCGGCGTTGTAGCGAAGCATACCCTCGACCGTGGAGCCGGGTTTCAGGACGCCGAACTCGTCCATCATGCCCACGGTATAGTGCTCGCAAAAGTGCATGTCGGTCATGCCGAGAAACTCGAATCCCGCGAGTTCGTTGCATTTGCGCGTCTTCTCGATGCAGTACTTGATGCAGGCGGCCTGGAGGAGAGCGCTGTTCCGCCAATAGACTGGCCATCGTTCGAGCAGGCCGGCGGCTTCAAGGTCGGACTTGACCTGATCGTAAAGATACGGAGGGATTCTTCCGGTGTACTTTGCCGCGTTATCGGGGTTCAGATACGACATGCCCATGAACAGTTCGTGCATGATCAGGGGCTTCTCGTAGATCCGGAACCTGGTCTCCATATCGCGCCAGGGTCCTGCGAAATAGGAGTAGCCGAAAGCTCCAGAGGAATAGTGGCCGAAGAGGTCGCAGGCTTTCGTGTACTGCGCCAGACGTTCCGCATGGTGGGGAAACGGTTCAGGAGTCAGACTCGGCTTGTCGGCGTCGTCGAAGGCATAGTCAATACCGCGGATAGCCTGTTGCGGCATGACGAGCGCTTCGGGGTTCATTTGTTTGATGAGATCGTATTGACGCTGAAACTGCTCGATACAGCCCTCGTAGTAGTCGTGCTCTCCGCCAAAGCCATAGATGCCTAACGAAGGATGGCCGCGGGTCCATCTCAGAATCGGTTCCCACACCTCGACGTAAGCGTCGTTGTGTTCTTTAAGGGCCGTTGAATCGTCGCCGCATTGCAGGATGATACCGAGTTCATCCGCGGCATCCATCAGTTCGGGCGGGCAGACCCGCGCGGCGAAGTTGATGTAGTTCATGCCGATCGATTTCGCGCGCGTGATGTGCTCAATCCAATACGGCTTTGAGTGCGGCGCGGCGCCGTGGACGGGGAAATAGTATGCCCCGAACTCACCACGCAGATAGATCGGCTTTCCGTTGAGGAAGAGCTTCCTTCCATCGTGGGACCAACGCCGCACACCGAACCGCTGCCTCTTGGCATCGATCAAATGGCCATACGCATCCTTCCACATCAGCTCCGCGACATAGAGGTGCGGTGCGTCGGGACTCCACGGCAGAATCGACGGCGCCCGCGCATCCCACTGCACCGCCTTCCCTTCGTCATGAGGGGGTATCGGCAATTCCGCCTCGGCGAGGACCTCGCCGTGATCGAGAGTCGTCACGCGCCATTCAAGCCGCGAGCCGGATACGTCACGGTCGCCCGCGAGAGTCGCATCAAACAGCAGGTGCGTGAGGTCGTCGCCGGGACGCACAAACACGTCGGCGATCCGCCCGTTGCCCGCCGCCACGTGAAGAGTCACCGATCCCGAAAGACCCGATGCGCGCCCTGCGTTACCCAGAAAAGCCCAACCGCCAGTGAAGCTTTTTGTATTGTCGAGCGCGATCGTCAGCAGGTTCACGCCGCCGCGGAGTTGAGCGCTCACCTCGAAGTCGCACGGTGTGTACACGCCGTGGTCGTAGCGCCCCACCAGCTCGCCGTTGAGCCAGATGTGCATGCGGCCCACGCCGCCGCCTACGGTGAGCGCGACGCTTCTACCCTCCCAGTCCTCCGGCGCCTGGAATTCTCTGCGGTACCACCCGACTCCCGAAAGGTACTTCACGGGACCTAGCGCCGTCTCGAACGTAGCGTCCGCCCACCACGATGCATTACGCATCCGGTCCCATTGATCGTCCCATGCACCGGGAACGAGGACCTTCGATGAGAATGCGCTGCCTTCGGGCAAGGAAGGCATCTCGTCACTGACGGCTTTGGACCAGTAGAAATCCCACTCGCCGTCCAGCGAAATGTCGATGGGCGTTTCTGCGGACGAGCACAGCACGAGGCTTAGAGCCAGAAGCGAAGAAAGCATGAGCGTTTCCTAACTCGTCGTGCGGCGAAGTTTGAATCCCCCATTAGCCCGCAATTTGCAGCGGCGCAACTGAGCGCAGGTGCAAATTGCTCACGTGCATGACTTTGAGTCTACGCTATGAGGATTTCTCACGAACACACTCTGTTTGTGGAGAACTGCTTTTGTTTTCGCTGCAAGTTCCGCAAATACAGTTGCTATGCGATAGCCGCCTGTGCGTTCGTGAGAAATCCGGACTAGAAATTAAACCGTCACTTAACCGGCATGAAGAGCGTAGCATTAGCAGCATACCGTAACAAGAAGTGTGGCGACACGATTGCCGATTTGGTGACAAAATCATAGAGGAGACACGCGACTCATACTCACCGCCTCCGCCAGAAAAACCGTATCGACATGGAATCTTGCTTTTCACGAATTCATGAGGGACGGCAGGTTATAGAAGGCATACGGAACCGCAAAGCGAAGTCATCCTCCCGTAAGGGTTTGAATACACAGTTTCATCGGACTTCCCTCCCCCCTGAACCCCGCTTAGTAGGGGCTCGCGTCGGAATCCCCCCCCGGCGCGGGCCCCAGCCCCACTCTCCGGAATTCCGGTGTCTCGCGGGCTGTTACGACAGAGAACGTGCTTCACAGAGGATGTGATTTGGCGTACATCATGGGCGCACGAATCCAATTAGCGATTGTGAGCAGTCTCGTCTGCCTGCTGTTTCTCACGGTCGTGACGGCCGACGATGCGCAGACTACCAGTGGATATACAAAGGAAGGAAGTGCGGCAGTGGATTCCCAAACGACAAAGCCCCGGCACACCAACCGGTTGGAACATGAAACAAGCCCCTATCTGCTGCAACACGCGCACAATCCGGTTGATTGGTATCCGTGGGGCGAGGAAGCGCTGAAGCGGGCCCGCGAGGAGGACAAACCGATCTTTCTGTCCATCGGGTATTCGGCGTGTCATTGGTGCCATGTGATGGAACGGGAATCGTTCGAGAATGAGGCCATCGCGGAGTACCTCAACCAGCACTTCATCAGTATCAAGGTCGATCGTGAAGAACGGCCGGACCTGGACGAAATCTACATGATGGCCGTGCAGATCATGACGGGCGGAGGTGGCTGGCCGATGACCGTTTTCTTGACGCCCGACCTGAAGCCATTCTATGGCGGCACGTACTATCCGCCACGCGATGCGTATGGGCGGCCAGGATTCATGACCGTCTTGAAGTCCATCGCCGAGGCATGGGACTCCCGCCGTCCTGAAGTCACCCGCAGCGCGGACCAACTGACGCAGTATGTGAAGCAGAGCGTTACGATGCGCACCGGTGAACCGGCTGCGGTGGATCGCGATCTTATCGCGCAGGCCACGCGTGAGTTGGGGCAGACATTCGATCCGCGCGACGGAGGGTTTGGCGACGCGCCGAAGTTTCCGTCGAGTCCGGCGATTGCGCTTCTGCTTCGCCAATATGCGCGCACGAAAGAGCCCCATCTCCTGGAAATGGCAACCATAACGTTAAAGAAGATGTGCGAAGGCGGCATGTATGACCATTTGGGTGGCGGCTTTCATCGCTATTCCGTGGATGCACATTGGCTCGTGCCCCATTTCGAGAAGATGCTCTACGACAATGCCCAATTGGTTCAGGTCTATCTTGAGGCCTACCAGGTCACGAAGGACCCGCTGTTTGCGCGCGTTGCGCGCGAGACGCTCGATTACGAACTGCGCGAGATGCAGGACCCGCTTGGCGCGTTTCATTCCACCGAGGACGCGGATAGCGAAGGCCAGGAAGGCAAGTACTACATTTGGACGCAGGACGAAATTGTCGGCGCGTTGGGAGAGAATGACGGCAAAGTCTTGTGTGCGTACTACAACGTCCGGCGCGAAGGCAATTTCGATTCGCATGAGCACTATCACGAGGGCATGAACATCCTGCATGTGAGGCGTTCCCGCGAAGAGGTCGCCAAATCGCTATCCATGTCCGTGGAAGAGTTGAATGCCTCGCTAGAGAGAGGCGCGGCTAAGCTGATGGAGATTCGCTCCAAGCGCGTGCGGCCGGGTCTCGACGATAAAGTGCTGACTTCGTGGAATGGGCTGATGATCTCAGCATTGGCTCAGGGTTACCAAGTGCTGGGAGACACGCGGTATCGCGATGCGGGGGAACGCGCGGCGGACTTTGTCTTGACGCGCATGATGCAGGATGGCGCATTACTGCGTACACACCGTCATGGTGAAAGCCGACTGCCCGGCTATCTCGATGACTACGCTTTCATGGCGGTCGCGTTGATCGATCTGTATGAGGCTACGTTCGACATTCGATGGCTGGAAGCCGCGGATCGGTTCGCAAGAACGATGCTGGATCGTTTCTGGGATGCCAACGGTGGCGGGTTCTTCTTCACCACGGAGGATCACCGCGATGTTCTGCTGCGTACTAAGCCCACGTACGACGGCGCGGAACCTTCGGGGAATTCCATGGCTGCCTTGGCCTTGTTGCGCTTGGCGAAACTACTCGACAACAAGACGTATTATGAGAAGGGCGAGGCGGTTTTGCGGGCAAACCACGTGAACATGAAGAACGCCTCGCGTGGGTTCTTGAAGATGCTGTGTGTCGCGGATTTCCACCTGTCCCCCACTAAGGAAATTGCCTTCGTTGGCGCACCGGACAGCGCTCCGGTGCAAGCCTTTCTAAAGGCCTTGCACGGTACATTTGCACCGAATAAAGTGATCGCGTTACTCAATCCGGATTCGGCTGACGCTTCACGCATTCAAGAGTATCTGCCGCTTCTGCAGTCGAAATCGCTGGTGGATACGTTGCCGGCAGCGTACGTATGTCGCGACTTTGCGTGCCGGCAACCCGCAACAACGGTGGATGCTTTCTTGAAAGCGCTGGGCGAGATGGAGTCGTAAAGTAGCCATGACGAATCTACGTACCCTTTGGCTTGCCGCACTAACCCTCGTATGCGTCATAAGTTCGGCCTGGGCTCAGCAGCCTAAAGAACAGACCGTGACTGCCTCCGTATTGTTTGACGCGACCGGCGTCAAGCCCGGCGGGTCTATCCACGCGGCGGTTTCGCTGACAATCCAGCAAGGCTGGCACGTGAACGGCAACAAGCCGTTGGAGGAATTCCTTATACCCACCGCGTTCACATTTGAGGCCTCCGAAGGGATCGTTGTGGGTCAGACCATCTACCCGGAAGCCAAGAACGTGAAGTTGGGGTTCTCAGACTCGCCCGTGGCGGTGTACGAAGGAACGGTTGTCGTGGGGGTGGAATTCTCCGTGGCAACGGACGCATCTCCCGGCTTGAAGACGGTGCCCGCGACACTGCGTTACCAGGCCTGCAACGACAAGCAGTGCCTAGCCCCCGCCAAGTTGCCGGTTGAGTTCGCCATCAACGTGGTCGCCGCCGATGCGGATGTACAGCCGCAGAATGCCGAAGCCTTCAAGGCCTTGTCGTTTACGGCCGCAGCTCCTGTTGAAGTAGCCCCCAAACCCGCTGCGGAAGTTCCCGGCGTTCAAACCCCGGACACACAGGGCAGTGCGAACGAACTACTTAAGGAATTCGAAGTCACGGCTCAAACCGGCGGGTATCTGAATAGCGCCGAATTCTTGAAATTCCTGGATGCGGCGGAGTCAGGCACCCCGTACTCTCAGACGGGCATGTTCGCCGGCAAGGGTGTGCTTGCCATCGTCTTGCTGACCCTGCTGGGCGGACTCGCGCTGAACCTAACTCCCTGCGTTCTACCACTTATCCCAATCAACCTGGCCATCATTGGAGCCGGTGTGAAGGCGGGTTCCCGTGCAAAGGGGTTCGTGCTGGGCGGTTTCTACGGGCTTGGAATTGCCTTGGTCTATGGCGTATTGGGCTTGGTGGCTGTCTTTGGCGCGGCCAGTTTCGGAAGCATTAACTCTTCGCCGTGGTTCAACTTCGGAATCGCTGTCGTATTCGTCGTTCTGGCTTTGGCCATGTTCGATATCCTCTTGATCGATTTCACCAAGTTCCAAAGCAAGCTCGGCATCAAGAAGGAAAAGGGCAGTCTCCTTTTCGCCTTCGTCATGGGCGCGGTAAATGCCCTATTGGCTGGGGCTTGCGTAGCTCCTGTCGTGATTGCGGTCATTCTTTACGCGCAAGATACCTACGCAAGCGGCTCGCCTGTCGGTTTGGTCTTGCCTTTCCTGCTCGGACTGGGCATGGCCCTGCCCTGGCCGTTTGCGGGAGCAGGCCTCTCGATGCTGCCCAAGCCCGGCATGTGGATGGTTCGAGTCAAGCAGGCTTTTGGGGTCTTGATACTCGTGTTTGCCGCCTACTACGGATACCTTGGCTATACGCTCTTTAACGAAACATATCTGGTTGACCGCGAACAGGTTCAGGCCAGCGCCGCCGCCAAGGGTGAAGCCGGATGGGTCTCATCGCTTGAGCAGGGTCTGACTGAGGCCAAGAAGCAGGGAAAACCTGTTTTTATCGACTTCTGGGCAACCTGGTGCAAAAATTGCCTCGTCATGAATGAGACCACCTTCAAGGACCCCGCCGTCCTGAAGCGTCTGGAGGGATATATCAAGGTCAAGTACCAGGCTGAGGCTCCAGACGAACCACCGGCCAAGGATATCTTGTCCCACTTCGAGTATGTGGGGTTGCCGCATTACGCGGTCTTGAAACCCGCCCCGCAGAAATAGAGCTGCCCAGACCCCCGCGGCCCTCCAAAGGCTTGAGGGCGCCCACGCGACATTTTCGGGGAGCGTTCCGGCTGAGGCGTAGCCTAGATACCCCCCGTGCGATCATGTGACATTCTGGTATAGTCCTAGGACTCACTTGGTCACCGCGTTTATTGAAAACCCCGTATATGCCGCGAAAAAATAAATAGTTGCCCGAATCCTGAACGTATGTTAGAGTGTGTCCTTGGTTTGAGCTAGAACAATTAGCCATTTTCTTAGTATGACTATGGCGATGGGCAAGGACTTTGCACGGGCGTACCCGACTGTTGCGGGGCAGTCGGTGGGGTAGCGGTATGACCATCAGGACCAAGGCTTTCTATGTCATCTGGGGAATCCTGTGTCTGTTGATTGTCACTCTACTCGTGCTTCGCGTTGTATTTATCTTCCGCAATGCGGATTATGCCGATAGGGAGGAGATCAGGCGCGGAGCGAGGCTTGCCGTTAGACTCCTTGAACGAGAAGCGAATGAGCTGGGGCGTGTTGCGACAGATTATTCCGGGTGGGACGACACCTACGAATACATCGTTAGCCGAGACGCCAAGTTCATCGAATCCAACTTCCCACCATCCACCTTCTCGAACAACAGTCTGGATCTGGCGATTCTCCTGGATGCAGCAGGGCAATCGGCGTATGCCGAGACCTACAATCCAGAACTGAACGCATGCCAACCCGTACCTGAGGAGGTCCTCAATCTTATCGCAGGGGACCGGGAGATTCTGCAACGTGCTGCTGACGAAGGCGGCGCGGCAGGTGTCTGGATGTTGCTGGATACACCCACTTTGTTGGCCTATCGACCCATCCTCAAGAGCGATCTGACGGGTCCCGTCAAGGGTACCCTTATTTTTGGCCGGCGCGTGGATAGTGACATGCTCGCATCGGTGTCTCAGCTTACGGGGAAACGGGTAACGGTTCTGCAACTCGAAGATCCTGCAATTCCCGGTCATACTCAAGACGCACTTCGCAGAGGCAATTTTGTCTCCGATCCCCCCGTTGATCTTCCAGGCGCCGGCATTGCCGTGGGTTACAGTATGCTTGTAGACGGACATGGCAGGCCCACTTGCGTCATCCGGTGCGAGGGAAAGCGGGCCGATCGGACGACTTACATCCTCACCGCCGCATTGGCAGGTGGAACACTGCTGCTTGGTTTGGCAATCTCGGGCATAAGTGCCCTGTTCCTGCTGGATCGGCTTCTGTTTCAGCGTCTTACCAAGCTGCATAGCCTGGTTGCGGACGTTCAGAGAACGCGCGACTACTCATTGCGGGCCGAAGACAATGGCGGCGACGAAATCTGCGAACTATCTGCGGCGTTCAACGGACTGCTGGCGTCGCTGCAGGCCAATCTGGAGGAACGTGCCCGCGCTTCCAAGGCTCTTGAGGTAAGCGATGAGAGGTTTCGGGCTCTGCTGCAGCACTCCTCCGATGTGATTGCTTTGTTCGACGGCAATGGTATTGTTTCGTATATCAGCCCCTCCGTGCAGCGCGTACTGGGATATGACCCGGAAGCGATCCTTGGTCATCCCTCCCTTGAGTTTGTCTATCCCGACGACAGACCCGAATGCAGAAGACTCTTCGAGGAGGCATCGGCGAAGAGTGGTAATGCGATGACGATCGAATTTCGTGCCTATCATGCAGATCGTTCGCTGCACTGGATCGAGGCTATCGCCGAGAATCTGCTGGATGATCCTTCGGTAGGCGCCATCCTGGTGACAGTGCGCGACATCTCGGAAAGAAAACGTACCGGACAGCTCTTGGCCGAGAACGAACGGCGGCTGCGGGAAGTAGCCTCGCGCACCGGGCAGCTCGTGTACGACTATGACCGGAGTTTGGGCCGTATTGTTTGGGAAGGCGCGATTGAGGCGATAACAGGTTATCCGTCGGACGTACGCCGCGGGATCGAATGGGCAGAGTGGGAAAAGATGATCGCCCCCCAGCATGTGTCGCGTGTTCTTGCTTCGTTGGACCTGGCCGGCATAAGCGGACGCGCCTATATGCTCGAGTATCGTCTCACTCGCGCGGACGGTTCGAGTTTGCTGGTTGAAGATAGTGGCATGGTAGTCAAGGGCGACACCGCCGGGGTGCCTCGCTTCTTGGGCTCAATTACCGATATCTCGGAGGCGAGGGCGCGCGAGGATGCCCTTGTCGAATCGCGAAACGCGCTCCAGACCGTGATTGACAATGTATACGAAGCCATTATCGTGCATGACCGGGGGGGGAACATTGTCGAAGTCAACGAGAAGATGCTGAAGATGTACGGCCTTACGCGTGCGCAAGCACTACGGTGTACGATTGCCGACCTCTCCGTGGCGGAACAATCTCTTGACGATGCCAAGAGAAATTGGAGCCGTGTACTGGCCGGAAACAACATGTTGTTCGAGTGGAAGGCTCAACGCCCCAACGACAAGAGTGAATTTGACGTTGAAGTGTATTTGACCAGCATCTCGCTGCGGGGGTCCGTGTACATTCTGGCAAGCGTTCGTGATCTTACGGAAATCCATGAGGCGCAGCTTGCGGCAAATGAAAGCGAAGCCCGGTTCAGAGAGCTGCTGGAACGAACCAGCCTGCTTGCACTGATGCTTGATGCGAACGGCATGATCACATTCTGCAATGACTCATTCGTTGCGATGACCGGTTGGTCGCGGGAAGAATTGCTGGGATCCGACTACTATGAGACCATCGTTGCCCCGGAAGAGCGTGCGGAGGCCAGGCAGTCTTACCAACGCTGTATCGATGACGGAGTCGCTCAATCCAACGTGCAGCGCACTATTGTCACAAAGTCTGGCTCGCGCCGTAATCTGGTCTGGGATACAACCCATCTGCGGGACGGATCCGGTATTCGGATTGGCATCGCGACGATAGGCCGTGACGTAACCGATCACCGCCGGCTGGAAGAACAGTATCGGCAGTCGCAGAAAATGGAGGCCGTTGGACAGCTCGCCGGGGGTGTGGCGCACGATTTCAATAATCTGCTCCAAGTGATTTCAGGTTATATCGACCTGACACTGGATGAAATGCCGCGCTCGAACGCTGCGTATGCTCAACTGAACGAAGTGAAAGGCGCCGCCTCCCGCGCGACAACGCTCGTCAGACAATTGTTGACCTTCAGCAGAAAGGATACGGCGCAGTTGACGAGCGTCAATCTGAATGCCGTGATCGCCAATGTCTTGAAGTTGATCAGAAGGGTGATCGGCGAGCACATTGTCCTGGAGACATCGATTTCAACCGAATTGCCTTTTATTCACGGCGACTTGGGTCAACTTGACCAAGTGCTCATGAACCTGTGTGTCAATGCTCGCGATGCGATGCCTTCGGGTGGCACCATCCAAATTAAGACAGAAGCTGTTTCCGTGAATGACGAATTCGTGAGGCTTTATCCTTGGGCTCGTGAAGGCAAGTATGTGTTGCTGGAAGTTGCGGACACCGGTCACGGTATGTCCCAAGAAGTCCAAAGCCACATCTTTGAGCCCTTCTACACGACCAAGGAGGTGGGTAAAGGAACTGGACTCGGCCTGGCCACCGTATACGGAGTCGTCAAGCAGCACTCTGGGTTCATCCACGTGTACAGCGAACTCAACAAGGGCACCGTCTTTCGCATCTACTTGCCAACGGGCGTTAATACTCCCGAGTCCGGCTTCGAGTCACAGTATGCGCCGGCCTCGACCCCTTCCGGCACAGAGACCATTCTGGTTGCCGAGGACGAGGAGCAAGTCCGAAAACTGACATCAAAGCTGCTGCAAAACGCCGGTTACACGGTACTGCTTGCTAATGACGGCGAGGAGGCACTGCGGATCTTTGAGTCGCACAAGGAGCAGATCTCCCTGTGCTTGCTGGATGTGGTCATGCCAAAGAAGAGTGGGAAAGCGGTTTACGACGTCATCATGGCTCTGAAGCCAGGCATGAAAGTCCTATTCTGCAGCGGGTATAGCTTTGGCATGCTTGCGGCGGAACACTTGCCCGAGACGGGAGTTCAGGTTATCCAGAAGCCGTACAGTCCCGGCGTTCTGCTCCGGCAGATTCGAGAATCGCTTGACGCGCCCGTTACGGTGTAGTTCGGCTTACTCCCCGGTATCCCCGTCTTCAACCGCCGAGCCGGTATCATCGCCGTCGTCTTCGGTCACGGCACGGCCCACGGCGCTAATCTTGGCGCCCTCGTTCGGGGTCATGACTTTCACGCCCTGGGTGTTGCGGCCGATGGTGCGAATGTCCTTCACCGTGGTCCGTATTACGATCCCGTCCGTGCTGACCACCACGATCTCGTCATTGTCATCGACTGTCATCATGGCGACGACGTTCCCGTTGCGGGCCGTGGTCTTGATGTTGATGATTCCCTGACCGCCGCGATGCTGCAGGCGGTACTCGCCGACCTGCGTGCGCTTTCCGAATCCGTTCTCGGTCACACTCAGCACGGTCTGCTCTTCATGGGCAATGGATACGCCAATGACCCGGTCGCCCTTGTCGAGACGGACGCCAATCACGCCGCGCGCGTTGCGCCCCATCGGACGGACGTCGGATTCGGGGAACCGGATGGCCATGCCCAAGTACGTCGCAATCAGGATGTTGTCGTTGCCGGACGTGATCGAGACTTCAATAAGCTCGTCGCCCTTATCGAGGTCGATGGCGATGATACCTGTCGCGCGCGGATTGCTGAACGCTTTCAACTCCGTCTTCTTGACCGTACCGTCTTTCGTTACCATGAACACGAACTTGCCGTCGTCGTTCAGGTCGCGCACGGGCAGACATGCCGTTACGACTTCGTCGCCGGTTAGCTCAAGCACGTTAACAATCGCACGGCCCCGCGCCGTACGGCTCGCCTTCGGCAATTCGTGAACTTTCCGCCAATAGACCTTGCCGCGATTCGTGAAGAACAGCATGTACTGATGCGTCGACGCGATGAAGAGGTCTTTTACGAAGTCCTCTTCCTTCGTCTCCATACCCGTGACGCCACGCCCGCCGCGGCGCTGCTTGCGGTAGGCGTTCACCGGCACGCGCTTGATGTAGCCTTCGTTCGACACGGTCACGACCATGTCTTCGTCGGCGATGAGGTCTTCGACGGAGAACTCGGAGCGCTCCCCAAGAATCTGCGTGCGCCGCTCGTCGCCGTACTTGTCGCGCACCTCAAGGATCTCTTTGCGAACCTCGGCGAGGATCGTACGTTCGCTGGACAAGATCTGCTTGAAACGTTCGATCTCTTTCAGGAGTTCTTGATATTCCTTCTCCAATTCTTCGCGTTCGAGGCCCGTGAGGCGGCGCAGGCGCATCGCAAGGATTTCATTGGCCTGCACATGGGTAAAGCCGAATCGCTCCATCAAGCGGTTGCGGGCCTCTTCCGTGTCGGCGCTGGCGCGGATGATCGCGATAACCTCGTCGATGTGATCGATGGCTTTGAGCAGCCCTTCGAGGATGTGCGCCCGCTCTTCGGCTTTGCGCAGATCGTACATCGTGCGGCGCTTGACGATTTCGGCGCGGTGCCGCACGTAGTGATAGATCATCTCCGCGAGGGAGAGCACGCGAGGCTGGTTGCGCACCAACGCCAGCATCATGATGCTGTACGTATCCTGAAGCTGTGTGTGCTTGTAAAGCTGGTTGAGAATAACCTGCGGTTCGTCGCCCTTGCGCACCTCAATCACGATGCGCATGCCTTCGCGGTCGGATTCGTCGCGCAGGTCCGTAATGCCTTCAACAGTCTTTTCGCGCACGAGCGCGGCAATCGCTTCAACGACGCGCGACTTATTGACCTGGTAAGGAATCTCGCTGACGATCAAGCGATCCTTGCCGCTGCTGACGTCGTGTTCAACCGCAACCTTGGCGCGCACCGTAATCCGCCCGCGGCCGGTCTCGTAGGCTTCGGAAAGGCCTTCGGTGCCGTAGATGATGCCGCCTGTCGGGAAGTCCGGCGCTTTTACAAATCGCATCAAATCGCGCGAAGTCGCTTGCGGATTGTCAATGAGGTGTATGACCGCGTCGCAGACTTCCGTCAGATTATGCGGAGGAACGCTCGTCGCCATACCCACGGCAATTCCGTAGGAGCCGTTGACCAAGAGATTCGGAATGGCCGACGGCAGTACGATCGGCTCCTGCAAACGGCTGTCGTAGTTGTCCTGGGTCTCGACGGTTTCCTTTTCGATGTCTTTCAACATTTCGGCAGTCACGGCCGCCATGCGCGCTTCGGTATATCGCATGGCCGCGGGACTGTCGCCGTCGATGGAGCCAAAGTTACCCTGACCGTCAATCAGGGGATAACGCATCGCCCACGGTTGGGCCATGCGCACGAGGGTGTCGTAGATGGCCTGGTCGCCATGAGGGTGGTATTTACCCATGGCATCGCCAACGATGGCCGCCGATTTGCGGTAGGGCTTGTTGTTCACCAGCCCAAGTTCGTGCATCGCATAGAGAATTCGCCGGTGGACGGGTTTCAATCCGTCACGCACGTCGGGGAGCGCGCGGCTTACGATCACGCTCATCGAATAATCGAGAAACGAGGTCTTAAGCTCTTGTTCGATTGCGATTGGAATGATACGTTCGCTTGGCGTTTCCATGTCGGTCCCGGGTTTCCCTTTGGCTCTTCGCGATCCTACTACTGCCTGCGATGAACGCGGCTACGTGTCCAGATTCCGGACATCCAAAGCATACTTCTCGATAAAGTTCTTGCGCGGTTCCACCAAATCGCCCATCAAGGTTACAAACATGGTGTCCGCGGCCGCATCGTCGTCGGCATTCACGCGCAACACCGTGCGCTTGTCTTGTGCCATGGTCGTTTCATGGAGCTGCTCGGGATTCATTTCACCCAAGCCCTTGTAGCGTTGAATCTCCAAACCCTTCTTTCCAAGGTCGTGAAGATAGGTGTTGACCTGCATCAAATCGTCGGTTTCCAGAAGCACATCTTTGTTGCTGTTTTCGATGCGATAGGGCGCGTCGCCGAGCGCCGCGATGTCTTCGTTGTGCAACGCCAGCACGGAAAATTCATGACTGTGCAGAAATGCCAGGTCGACTTGTCCGTCACGGCGCGCAAGACGCGGACGTTCGTTGCCATTGCCGTTTCCGTTCCCATTGCTGTTTCCCTCGGCGAGATCCATCTGCTCATGGTAGGTGTTGATAATCTCAAGGCCCGGGAAGAAATCGGCAATGTCCAACTCGCTAATGCTGGTTGGTTCGAGGTGCTTGTCCTTAATGAGGCGCAGACATTTCAAGATGGATGCGCGCGGCGCACCATAGACGCGCTCGATGCGCGAGAACAACCGAGCGCGGTCTTGCGCCGAACGGAGCGCCTTGGTGAGTGTCTTGAGATTGGCCGCCGACCGCTTGTCAGAACCGTTCACCTGCGAGGTCACGCTGACAGAATCCAGAATCGTCTCCAGCAGGAACTTCGAAAGCTCGTCTTCTGTGCTCAGGTATCGCGACTTCTTGCCCTTTCTCACCAGGAAGAGCGGCGGCTGTGCGATGTAGAGATGACCGCGACGAATCAGTTCGGGCATCTGCCGGAAGAAGAACGTCAGCAGCAGCGTGCGAATATGGGCCCCGTCCACGTCAGCATCGGTCATGATAATGACCTTGTGGTAACGGAGGTTTTCGATCTTGAGATCGTCCTTGCCGACGCCTACGCCCAGGGCCGTGATGATTGCACGGATTTCCTCGTTGTTGAGCATCTTGTCGGTTCGGGCTTTTTCCACATTCAGGATCTTGCCTCGAATGGGAAGGATCGCCTGATACTTCCGGTCGCGGCCCTGCTTGGCGGAACCGCCCGCACTGTCACCCTCGACGATGTACAGTTCACACAACGAGGGATCCTTTTCGGAACAGTCGGCCAGCTTGCCGGGAAGCGACCAGGAGTCGAGCGCGCCCTTGCGGCGCGTTAGCTCTTTGGCCTTGCGAGCGGCTTCGCGGGCGCGCGCCGCATCGGTGCACTTGCTCACGATACGATTGGCGACCGTCGGGTTTTCTTCGAAGTACGTTTGTAGCCCTTCGTAAACCATCGAGTTTACGATGCCCTGCACCTCGCTGTTCCCCAACTTCATCTTGGTCTGGCCTTCAAACTGGGGATTGTGCAGGCGAACGGAAATGATTGCCGTCAGGCCTTCGCGCGTGTCGTCGCCGGTGATGGCGTAGTCGTTCTTTTTGAGAAGGTTGTTCTTCTTCGCGTAGTCGTTAATGGCCTTGGTGAGCGCGGTCTTGAACCCGCTCAGGTGCGTGCCGCCTTCGTGCGTGTTGATGTTGTTCGCGAAGCTCATGATCACGTCCGAGTAGGACGTGGTGTATTGCATCGAGACTTCGCACTGAACCGAGTCCTTCTCCAGTTCGAGATAGATGGGTTTACGGTGCAGCGCTTCTTTGTTTGCGTTGAGGTACGAGACAAACTCGATGATGCCGCCCTTGTATTGGAGGACTTCCGCTTCGGCATCGGTGCGTTCGTCTTCGAAGACAATCTTGACGTTCTTGTTGAGGAACGCCAGTTCCCGCAGACGCGTCAGGAGCGTGGCGGCGTTGAACGTCGTGTCCTCGAACATGTCGCCGTCGGGCTTGAAGGTGATGCGGGTGCCGGTCGACTTCGTCTTGCCGCGAACTTCAAGGGGCCCGACGGGAACGCCGCGCTTGAACGACATGAAGTGAACTTGGCCGTCCTTTTTGACCTCGGCCTCCAGCCATTCGGACAACGCATTCACGCACGACACGCCAACGCCGTGCAGACCACCCGAGACTTTATAGCTTTCATTGTCGAACTTACCGCCGGCGTGCAACACCGTCAAGACGACTTCGAGCGCAGTCTTGCCTTTGAAACGCGGGCTTTTGTCGACCGGAATGCCGCGTCCGTCGTCGATAACGCTAATGGTATTGTCGATGTGAACCTTCACGTCGACGCGCGAACAATACCCCGCCAGAGCCTCGTCGATGCTGTTGTCGACGACCTCGTACACGAGGTGATGAAGGCCGCGCGTGCCCGTGTCGCCGATGTACATGGCGGGCCGTTTACGAACGGCCGCGAGCCCTTCGAGAATTTGGATATTGTCGCCGGTGTAAGTCTTTTCAGCCATTTGATTTACCTTGTACGCACCTCAGGCATGTTTTGGGTGCAGTGGAAAGACACGTTAGTATATCAAAAAGGAGGGGCGAAAACAACATTTAACCCAAGATTTGGCGCAAGGTTAAGGTGTGTTATACGCCATGTTGTGCAGAGGGATCGGAATCTTCGTTTTTGAGCGTGATGAAAACATCCGAAACGACTTCGCGCCCCGCCAGCTTGTTGATGCGCTTCAGTAGCCCCCATTTCTCGTAGGCAAACCGATTCATCCAGACAGGGCTGTCCGCCTCTATGTATAACATATTGTCACGTATTGTTTTAGGGAATCCGTGCGCGGCCAGATTCGGCCCGGCCAGTTCGGGCCAGCGCGCCCAGATCTCCGCTTGCTGCAACCGCTTACCCAGGTCGGACGAGGCCTTGAGATTCTTGAGTATGTCTCCGACTGCCAACGGCTTGATGGGCGGGGCGTCGGGATCGACCTTCCGGCGCCGTTTCGGATAGGCCCTGTACCCGTTCTTGCGTGTCTTCTTGTCGTTCATTCGACAAGCCCGCCCGAGGAAATCGTGAATCGCACACAACCATTCGGGAACAGGTCGTCGCGGTCTGCGAGGTCGGTCGTCGTGATGAAGCACTGGGCGTCGCTGGGCAGCGATCGGGCCAGTCGTTCCGCGCGCGTGGCGTCCAGCTCTGAGAAGACATCGTCCAACATGAGGATAGGATACTCGCCGGTTCGCGCCCGCACCAGATCCAGCTCCGCCAGTTTCAAGGCCAATGCGGCTGTCTTCTGCTGCCCTTGCGAGGCCATCTGCCGCGCGGACGTCCCCGCGAGCGTGAACTCCATGTCATCGCGGTGGGGACCGTGGGTCGTGACTCCCTGCTTCAAGTCGGAACGGCGCGACGATGCAATCACGTCCGCAAGCGCATCGGCAGACTTCGCGTCCGGCCGGTATTCGATCTCCAGAGGTTCATCGCTGGCGATAGCCTGATACCCGGCGAGCGCTCGCGGTCGCAGCTCGGCGAGAAACTGCTCGCGCTCCTGCATAAGGACGACGCCGTGCGTCACGAGCTGGGTGTCCCACGCGTCCAATTGGGCGGTATCCGGAGTCGGGCGGCGCAGCAGTTCGTTGCGTTGGCGCAGGACGAGGCGGTACTGCTGCAGAGCGTATAGGTAGCGGGGACTAATTTGCGAGAGCTCCATGTCGAGGAAAGCGCGCCGTTGCGACGCGGACCCACGGACAATGCCGACGTCTTCGGGCGAGAAGAAGACCACGTTAATCTTGCCGAGAATGTCGCTGAGCCGCGTCTGAGCGATTCCGTTCACCTTGAACCGCTTGGCCCCCTCCCACCACACGGCCTCGATTGCGACTTCGCGATCGGTTCGCTGCGCGCGAGCGAGCACCCGAAAGCGCTTCTTGCCTGCGCGAACGAGTTCGGCGTCGGTCCGCGTACGGTGACTCTTTGACGTGGACGCGTAGAGCAGCGCCTCCAATAGGGAGGTCTTCCCTTGCGCATTCTTGCCGCGAATCACGTTGATGCCCGCACCAGGAACCAGGCGAATGCCGGTGATACAGCGGAAATTCTCGCAGGATAGTTCAAGTAACCGCATGGTGGTTCGGATGTCTGCGTGACGGGTTTGGCATTCCTACGCCTCCCCAGGTCACGCTACTTCGCCATGTGGATGAGTTCGTCCACGGTATACAGCGAGGCGCAGAATCGATCGACAACCGTTGGGATTTGGGAGTTCTTGATGCCCGAAGCCGTCCACATCTCGTCGTGAATAGACGGCACGGACTCCTGCGAAGACAAGATCCCGGAAACGTTGCAGAGGTAGTCTGCCACCGCGATACACGCGGCCAGGGGCCGGGTCTTGGGGTCTTTGCACCGATTCAGATCGTGGTGCGACGTGATGGCCATCGAAAGGGTCTTGGAAAGCCCCCAGTTTAGAACAAGACGTCCGCCGACCTCGGCGTGGTCGGTGCCAATCACTTCCCACTCCGCGACATGGCCTGGAACACGCCGCGCATAACTCAAGGCCGACGCGCGCTCAATGTCCTCCGGCATGAATTCCGAGAGGACTATCTTGCCGATATCGTGAACGAGGCCGTAGATGAACGCTTCCTCGCCGTCAATCCCAGCCTGAGGCACGCACTCGGACAGGACTTTCATGGCAATGCCGCAGCTTACGCTGTGCCGAAGCAGCTCATCCGTCCCTTTGCGGAAACTGTCGAAGACGGTGGCGGTGTAGACGAGGTTCTTGATGACTTTGAGTCCAAGCAGGCTGACGGCATGGTCAACGGAAGTGACCTTATGGGTGAGGCCGTAATAGGCCGAGTTCACGAGACGCAGCGTCTTCAGGGCAAGCGCGGGATCGCTGTGAATAGCCTGTCCCACTTCCGAGAGATTCGACTTGGGGCTGTTGATGAGTTGCGTGATCCACGCCACCGACGCGGGCAAACTCGGCAACGTAACAATGCCGTCAAGTAGGAAGTCTATGTTGCGGACAACCGTCACGTTTGCCTCTTTGAATTAAGTCTGGACCTCTGTTGCCAAGGGTCGCGGCGACCTCTGGCGAGCCTCCGTCAAACGTTGTCCGGAGGGGTTAGCCCCGAGGAACCGTAGGCCCGCTCTTGCATGCAGAGTACCTCAGTTATGTCCCTGGGATGCAAGCTGGCGAGGCAATCGAGGAAAGGCAACGTCGCAACCTTGCCTGCGGCGTCGGCTGGCATGACCAACATTGCGCCGCGCGGGTTGGCGCGGGAAGATACCAATACAACCTTGCCCCACTGGCCATCCAACAGGGTCACCGGCGCCACCAGCGCCGGACCCTGGCGTTTCCACTCCATGGCAGGGCTAGAAGATGTATTCGGGCTCAAGAATCGGATCGAAGTTCACTTCCTTGTCCGATACCGGGAAAGTAAACACTTCGTAGACACCCGTACCGGTGCGAAGGAACGCGCGGGTCGTGCCTAACACGGGAACCACGCCCAACAAGTACCCCAAAGGCTTGCCTTCTTTGAGCTTCTGGTCGAAGGTCACGGGAATCTCGGCCCACCCTAGCAGGATGTTCGACAAACCACGCCCAAGCTTCGTCAGGCGCTTTTCGAACCCGGTCGGCGGCCGGATTTCATCGTCGGGGTCATAGGACTGCGACCAACTGATGGCCGGAACCAACATAACGGCCGCAATCAGAACGACGCAAACCGATGAAAGCCAAGGTTTTCTCCACGCGCTCACACCCCGTTCCTCCATGTGTAAACAGATGCAATTCGGCGCTTTGGACGCTGATGCAAGTCTAGCATGCGCCGAACAGACTGTCAATCTTTTACTTGCTTCTGTCGATACCTGCTCCAGAACGACTTACGTAACACCAAGCGTGCCCTTTGCGCCTTTCGCCATCGCAAGCGCCAAGTCGCACACCCGGTCCGTGGCCTTGCCGTCGAGATTGCCGTTGAACCGCTCAATACTGGCAGGCCGCGAGCGGCGCAATTCCTCACGCGCGGTGTCGTCCAGCAGCGCCCGCTCCAAGGTTGGCGCGATGGAGTCGGCGTCGCGAGCCCACAAAACCGCGTCGACCTCGGTGAACAGGGGGCCTACCCCTTCGGAGAATACGTCGCCCAGTTCATTGTCTAGAGCTACGTTGACGACAGGTTTGCCGGCGAGGATTGCTTCGATACCCATGTTGGAGTGGGTGCACGCAAACACGTCGCATGCGGCTACACAGTCGATCGCCGTACCTTGATCAATGCGCAGGGAGTTCATTCCCAAGTCTCGGGCGAGCGCGACGAACAGCTCGGAAGCACTTGGTTCGCTCGGGTGCGGACGGAGTGCGAATTGCCAATCCGGGTGGCGAGCCGCGAGCGGCGCAATGGCGCGCACAACCGCCTCGGTGGTGCGGTTGTGGAATTCCGCTCGCGTGATGCCGGCGACACTCAGCACGGGGTTGCCGGTCATCGCGTAAACCAGGATCGGACGGTCGAGATCGAAGCCGATTCGCTCACAGAACCGTTCACGGGAGGCGGGATCGAGTGGCCGGGCAAAGACGTCCCAAGCGGGATTACCGGTCACGACAATCCGGTCGGGACTGACTCCGTTCGATACATAGTGTTCGCGCGTGTGTTCGCTGTAGACCGCAAAGCGGTCTGCAACCACCGAGGCATGCGCGGCAATGGTGCCGCTGTTCACGCCGTGAAGCACGTGCAAGCTGGGCACGCCAAGCGCGCGGGCGGCGAGTACGGCGGTCCGCGCATCGCGCGTGACGTCTTCGGGCGTGATGACAAGGCTCAGTGCATGATCTGCCGCAAGTTGCCGCATAACCTCGACAATGACCATCTGCTCAGGAAGGTCGCGCTGAAAGAGCTGCATCATTTGTGGCGCGAGCCTGGTCCAGGACTTTACGTTCAATTCGGGCCACAGCGCCGGCGAGTTACGCAACGCGTTCGCCAACGATTTCAACCGTGTTTGCGCCTGGTCCATCACCTTGCCAAGCAAAGTCTCGGAAAGAAATGCGTCTAGGTGCGTATGCTCGATACCGGCACGCTCCAGCACCACGCTTCCAGGCTGGTGCAAAGTCACGAAACGGGCGTCCGTACGCTTTCGGAGGGCGAGGGCCAAGGCATCAACACCCCGAATGTGGCAAAGAAGAATCGAGGGGGTCATGTTTGGGAAGTCTCGACGGATTCGGCCAGCGTCGTCAGGACAACGGTAAACAGCGCGAACTCGTTGGCAACACCCAAGTCGACGCCGCAGTAGTCGAAGACGTCTCGTATGGAAGGGTGCTCGTGCCAGGTTTGAACGAAGGCAAGGGCCTGCTTGTCAACAAGTTCGGCTTGCGATTTGTCCATATTCGCTATTGTACGGTGCGCATATTGTCCACACAAAGAAATACGTTAAAGGAACACCCATTCGATCCCGGGCGTTTCCACGAGTACACTGTGCGGTTATACGCCGGGGCCATGCCGGTTGTAGACTGTCCACCGGGAGACGCATATGAGCCAGCCAGACGTCGATCCAATTTGGGAATCGATTCGTGTAGAAGTACAGGAAGCAGTTCAGCAAGAGCCGATGCTCGCGAACTTCTTCTACGGAGTCGTGCTGAACCACCGTACCCTCGAAGACGCGCTGACGTTTTTGTTGGCGGCAAAGCTCGAGAGTACAACTATCACGGCCATCTCGCTGCGGGACTTGCTGGTCGAGGCCTACGAGAACGACCCCAGTATAGGAGCGGCTGTGCGCCGGGATCTGGATGCGGTGAAAACGCGTGACCCGGCTTGCAGGGGCTACTCCACCCCGTTTCTCTACTTCAAAGGGTTTCACGCGATTCAGTCGTATCGCGCGGCGCATTACTTCTGGACCCATGAGAGGCGATCCTTGGCCTTGTTCCTGCAAAGCCGTATTTCGCAGGTGTTCGCCGTGGATGTGCATCCCGCGGCGCGCATCGGTTCGGGCATCCTAATCGACCACGCGACGGGCGTTGTGATCGGCGAAACGGCCGTTATCGAAGATGACGTGTCGATGCTGCACGAGGTAACCCTCGGCGGCACCGGCAAAGAGCAAGGCGATCGCCATCCTAAGATCCGGCGGGGCGTGCTCATTGGAGCAGGCACGAAGATCCTCGGGAACATCGAGATTGGCGAAGGCGCAAAGATCGGCGCCAGCAGCGTCGTCCTGGATTCGATACCGCCGCATAGTACGGCCGTGGGCGTGCCCGCGAGGGTCGTGGGCGAGCCCAGCGAGGAGTTGCCTGCCCTCAATATGGATCACCTGCTTGGCATTGGCATTGACCACCCCTTTGTGTACGGATACGGCGCAGGGATCTGAGGCGGGCAAGTCAAGACGCTATACGTTACAATGAAGACGGACGAGGATAGTCCGCAATTTGCACCGGCGCGATTGAGCGCCGACGCAACAGCGGTTTACCATGGCTGAGATCCTGGCATCGCTGCCGCCGGGTCCTCGCTCCGCGCGCACGTGGGAAGAGATAGAACAAAGCCTTCAAGACGAGCGCAATTCATGGGACCGTTGATTCTCCCGACCTCGGGGATGGTCTACGTCGATACTCAGATCCTTGTCTGCTCTGTCGAACGCCATCCCATTCTGAATGAAGTCCTGGCCTCGTAGCCGGTCCGAAACACGTATCAAGTGTGCATGGACGTAAGGGATCTTTGAGACGTAAGCAATCATGAGCGAAACCATGCGTAACCAGTTGTTTCACGAAATCTTGATGGCGCGCCAGAGGGTGTATGCCGTAGCCCGGCCTACGCCCTTGGAGCCTATTGAAGTCCCCATCGATGCGGAAGTCTTGCTCAAACGCGAGGACGTGTCTCCGATCCACGCCTACAAGTGGCGCGGCGCCTACAATCGCATGGCCCAACTGACAGTACCGGAGCGGCAACACGGTGTCGTGTGCGCCTCCGCTGGAAATCACGCGCAGGGTGTTGCGCTTGCGGCGCAGAAACTCAATGTGCGCGCTCGCATCTACATGCCGACGGCCACGCCGCGCATGAAGCAAGTGGCGGTGAAACGGCATGGCGGCGACCATGTCGAGGTGATTCTGACCGGGGACACGTATGACGATGCCGCCGCCGAGGCGCGCCGGAATGCCGCCGACTCGGGACGCATCTTCGTGCATCCCTATGACGACCTCGCTGTCATGGGCGGTCAGGGCACGCTGGCGGACGAAGTGGTGATGGCTGCGGAGCGCCCCATCGACGTAGCCTATCTGCAAATCGGCGGTGGAGGCATGGCCGCCGCGGTCGCGTGCTGGCTCAAGGCCTACTATCCGGGGATTCGCATCGTGGGCGTGGAAGGCGTCGAACAAGCATCCATGGCCGCCGCGGTAAAGGCCGGCAAACCGGTCACGCTGGACTATGTCGACGTGTTTTGCGACGGCACGGCGGTGAAACGCGCCGGCGACCTGACGTATCCGTTATGCGCCGAGCTCATCGATGAGTTCATCACCGTGACGAATGAAGAAGTGTGCGCGGCCATTCAAGTGCTGTGGGAAACGCGCCGTCGCATCCCCGAACCATCTGGAGCCATGGGGCTTGCGGGGTTGTTGCAGCAGGCCGATCGCCTGAAAGGCCAACTCGCGCTGTCTGTACTCTGCGGTGCGAATATGGACTTTGGCCAACTGTCGTGGGTCGCGCGGAATGCGGGCATCGGTGCGGCGCGCCGCCGGTATTTCCGAATCGCTATCGACGAACGCGGCGGGTCGCTACTCGATCTGCTCGATACCGCGATGGACGGTCTCAACATCATCGAGTTTCAGTATGGCAAGGTCGATCCCAAGTGCGCGTACCCCGTAATCGGTGTCGAAGCGAGCGCGCCGGAGTTGCACGTGCTCGAGGAACGGTTGCGCGAACACGGGTATGCATACGAGGACGTGACGTCGTGTGCGGACGTTGAATTCCGCATGGTTCACTACGAATCCAGCCTGTTCCATCTGCCGTATCTGATCATCCTCGAATTTCCGGAACGCGCGGGCGCGTTGCGTGACTTCTTGCGCGACGCGCGCAGCCTCGGCAGCATCTGTTACTTCAACTACCTGTTTACCGGCGAACAGGTAGGACGCGCCTTGCTTGGGTTCGAATTCGAGAATGAAGACAAGCGGCAGGCCTTCAAGCAGATGCTAGACGGGTCGCACTGGGTTCACCGCGAGGTCAGCGGAGACGTCTTCCAGCGCGTAATGTAACGCCGCGGTCTTGCGGCGTGAACGACGTACCATCCATACGCCCAGCAGGAACGCGGCGAACCACGAGAGCGCGGAAACCCACGCGCCGGCAACGAATCCTCTCGGCGTGTACACCATGCGAATAAGATGCCTGCCCGCTGACAACGGTATAGCCCGCAACGCATAGTTGGCGGGCAGGATCGCATAGGGTTCACCGGCGGGTTTCAGTGATGAAACACGCCAATCCCTGCTATACGCATCGGTAATCAAAAGCAGCGCGGGATACTCCGTGTAGACTTCGCACGTCAAGGTGTCCGTTGTTAAGTCCAGAACTTGAACGCGGCCCCCGGCGCCGTTGGGGTCAGGCTTCGGACTGGGTTCTTGTTCCAGAATGACCGTCTTGCGCGGATCGAACCCGGGCTCCAGGGTCATCTTCAAAGACTCGTCCGCGTCTTTGGCAACCTTGTAGTCGTGCACAATCAGCGCATGCGGAAGCGGGTCGGGGAACTCTCGCACCGCCTTGTCGCCAAGATTCGGGTCCACGTAGTAACGCAAGCGTAGCATCGCAAACAGCGGATTGAAGTGATCGAGATAGCCGCATCCGCCCAACTCGATGCCGGTTGGCGCGGTCATCTTGCTCATCAACCTGTAGTATCTGCCAAGGAGCCAGGAATCGTAACCCCATACCGAGTACATGTCGTGCATCATCGTCTGATTCACAGGGGCCGCGAGAAGTACGCGGTAGTCGCCAGGATTATCTTGCCGAATCGCTGCCAGAGGTTCCGGCAGCGCAGTCTCGAATGGAGCCATTCCTGTATTCGCGCGCGCGAATAGAACCAGTTCCGCAACGCCGAGACACAGCGCCGCATAGGCGGGCCAACGTCCGACACGGTTCAGCGAGAACAAGACAACGAGCGTTGCTCCCACTAGACACGCCATAAGTAACCCGCGCACGACATGCTGCGATGCCTCGGGGGTGGGCGGAACGGTCAGAGGCCAATGCGCCGCGAACCATGCATGAACGACGCGCAGGAATGCGTGGGCTGGCCGGACCGCGTCCGCAGGTGTCGTCACGTACCAGTGGAATGCAAGCGCCAAGAGCGTAGCGCAAACACTCGCGGCGAGTATGGAAACGAGGAAACGCGGAACGTGTCGTCGCCTGCGCAGGGCATCGAATCCAGCGGCGGCGAGCAAGCCGACAAACATCGTTGCAGGCACCAAATAGCGCGCAGGTACGCGGAACATATTGAAGCCGGGCGCGTAGTGAAAGAGCAGACCGTACAACGGCGTCCGCAGACCGACCGAGACAGCCGCGAGAAAAACCGAAATCAAGAGCAGATAGCGCCGCTGTTCTCGGGGCGCCCACCGCGCACCGTATAGAGCGAATGCAAGCGCCGTGATACCAATAAAGACGTGGACTTCCCAAATCAGCCACTGCCCCCAATAGGGCGGAGTATCGACGCGACCAAACAATCCAGGGACGATCGCGGTAAGAAAGTTCTCGGGAGGCATGGAGAAATCGGTGGCAAAGTTGATACCTACGCCACCCGCGCGCGAACTCTCGTCGCTGGCGAACACTCCCGGCCAGAGTTGTATCGCGCCGAGCAAAGCCGCAAGCAAGCCCATTGCGGCCAGCGCCATTCCCGAGCGGAAGCGCTTTCGGGCATGCAGCAGGTTGAGTAGACAGTACGGACCCATCGCAAATGCCGTGACGTAGACCGCCTGGGGATGCGCGCCGAAAATCTGCATGCACACAGCCATCGCACCGAGGAGGACCCATGTGAGTCTCGGGGATTCCAGCAGTTTATCCGCAGCCAGAAATACCAGCGGCGCCCACGCAAATCCCGCCAGGTACGACGCATGCCCCGGCTGGACGTGGCAATAATACGCGCCGGACAACATCGTTACGCAGCCCGCAAAAAACGAGGCTGGGGCGCTCAGCCCGCGCCCGCGCGCCCAAAGAACCATGAATGTTCCGCACAAGAACACGCTCGCCATAAGATCGATATTGACGGCGGTCTGGATGGACAGCGCGAGGTAAACCACATTAATCGGGTATAGAAGGGCGGACTGCCAAGTCGCATGGTAGGGCATACCGCAAAAGAGATACGGATTCCACTGGGGAAAGTCCCCCTGCAGCAATTCCATAGCCGCAAAGTAGCGGTATTGCGCATATTGGAGAATGACGTCCGTGCCCGGATACGTCGCCACATACGGATCGCCGTGCCACAAGACGCGCCCAAAGACGGTCAGCGTGACTGCGGCGATACCGGCAATTGCCGCAAGCGTCGTCAGACACGTCTTCGTACGTTCAGTCATTAGTGCTCCGTTGGTTCTTTTCGCATAGCTGCCTCTTGAATCATACGCGGGGCGAGCACTCTGGTCACATCCCGGCTCAACGGAATCGCATGGAATCGATCGTCACGTCGACGTTCGCCACATTGCACGGATCGAACCGAAGCGTGGAGACAAAGCCGCGCCAATTCGGATTCGCTTTCAGATCCATCGAATACGTATGCGCCGAGCCATCCGCTTTCACTGGAACCGACACACTCGCAGCTTCGCTCATCGTGCTTCCTCGCGACCAGAAAAGCTGGGCGGCGGCCGCTTCTGTCGATGCGCCCGCAATGCGAATGGTGAACTCAAAGGTCGTGAACTTGGACGCCTTCAGTTCCGCCAACGATGCAGTGATGGCAGGATCGCCGGAGGCCGTTCGGAATCGCAGTGAGCCGTCCTCGGCACGAAGATCGGATACACCCATCATGGAGGCCCAACCGTCTGCATCGTTGTCGAAGTTCCACACGTTCGCTTCGGGCCTCGCGGGAAAATCATAGGGACCGAGTCCAATATCGCTCGGCGCGACATTCACCGGCCACAGCGACGGATCGCCCTTGCCAAACACAGCGCGCACGGCCTCAAGCATGCCGAAGTCGTATTCGGCACAAGGTTCGATGTAGCTGCCTTCACCCCATTCGTTCACGGGCCCTAGCACGACAAGTCTCTTCGCGTGCGCCTCGCAATACGTCTTCGCCTCACGCAGAATGCGTTCGAAACGCTCTGGAGTGCGGCCGACAAGTTGCAGGGAACGGTCGCCGTGCCACGGCCGCGCGTCCCATCCCGTATCCACCAGCGGGTAATACATCAACCCTGCGCACACTTCATCGCGCTTGGCCCATGCGTCTGGAGCGCTTTTCACCACGTCTTCGTAGGAAACCGGAAGACCGGACATGCTGTCCCTGGCCGCTCCACCCCATTCGTGGTAGTTGGTCGCGCCGGCATAGCCTTCGTCCACCAGCAGCTTCACGAGTGCGGGTGAACTGGAACCGTTTACCACCACAAACTCGATGCCTTTGTACCCGGCATCGCGTGCCATTTGCTGTGATTCGTCCAATGCCGATTTCACGGTGGCGCTGTCTTTTAGGTCGCCTCGAAGTCCTTCGGGGTTCCACAGAAACACGGCCGGTTTGTCGTTAATTCGGTAGTAGGAAGGCAGGTTGAAATAGCGGTCGATCCATTCCTTCGTCACGGCGCGCCAATCTTCGACGGAATGCGATCCCTCCGGATTGTGGTTGGCCCACATGACGGCGACCTTCAGCATGTCGCGATAGCGCGTTTTGCGATATGCGTCGAACCAGTGCGTTAAGTACTGGCTACCCTTCACCCAGTACCAATCGACCAGGTACACGTTGATACCGTTTTCGACCGACCACTTGATTTGCCAATCCACGCATTCTGGATTGCTTTCGTCGTAGTATCCGAGCACCGGCTTTCGAATGGGTGCGACTCGTTGAATGCAGTCCCACTTCCGCGCGGATTCCCAGCCGGGGAAGTAATAGGCGGCGACGTCCATCGTGGTTTGGATCGGCTTTGGCTCGGGAACGTAGTCTGCCTTGGGTAGTTCTAGCGCGGGCATGAACATCAACGCGGCAGCCGCTTCTTCGGGTGCCGCATCACCTGCGAACGTCGCCTTCACGGCCTGTGCGCCGGGCACCTTTCCTACCACCGTCCAGGTGAGGTCCACGTAGTCTTCATACGACAATTGCTGCGCCGGCGCTGCCGGTTTCTCGACCAGTTCGACGGCATCGGGAAGGATCAGATCCGTGGCCGGAACGTTCGTCGGCATCGCGCCGCGATTGACGATTCGCACCGTGACGCGCGCCGGTTTGCCAACGCGGTTCACGCCGTTTTCGAACCCGAAATAGCTGACTTCAAATCGCGCAGGTCCGATTGGCTCCTCGCCAAGTGTCACTGATTCCAGAGTTACGTCCGCATCCTTGGGAAAGCGCACGCCCAGCGTGAGCAGGTCGCCGGTCCATTTTTCATTAAGCGCCATCTCGATAAAGTAGGTGCGCGCTTCACTCGAACGCCGTATCGGAAACGGCTCGACCTGCAACCCCGAAGTGTCCGCCGCGCTCCAAAGCAGCGCCGCGGTTCCGTCCATATCCGTCTTGAGTCGAACGCTCACCCACGCTTTGCCCTCAAGGGACAGCCGTAGTGGAGGTGCAAAGACTTCGTCTGCGACGGAAACTCTCGTCCACGGAGTCGCGACGGTGTCCCACGCGTATCCGCTGGTTTGCGGAGCGACTCCCGCGCTTTTGTCCTCAATTCGAATAGACTTGAGTTCAAAATGCGCGCCGTCGAAGACATCGAATCGTAACCGCCGGATCGCGCCTTCGACGTGCCAGCACGGCATAATTGTGATTTCGTGCCATTGGCTGTCGCCGACGATTTCGACCGGCGTCTTTTTCAATTCCGACAGACCGCCGTTCGGACCCTCGGTCGTGCCGGTCCAGAAGAGGTAGCAGGTTCCGCTTTCGCTGGCCTTCATGGTAAACGTCACGGTTTGGTACGGCGTGGCCTCGAACGAGAGCCCGTCGCACGAGAAAAAGGGATCGCTGCCCGCGGCATCGGCCCCGACAACGCCGTCCTTCACGGTGACATTCTTTAAGTCGGCATTCGCCACCCATGCCGCCACATCTTCGGCGCGATCGAACGACCACGACGGCACAATGGATGCTGCCACGATTTGAACCATAGACACCAAGCCGAGGATTGCCGCCATACCCCACCCCCTCTTTCACCACCTGTCACTGATTTCCACCAAGGATTCGCCGGACTGTAAGAGCTTGAAGGCATCGTCAAGCGATTGCGTCAGTACTTCACGCAGACGAGCGTTGGATGTGTTTCCGCACGTTACCCACAGAATCTGCGGAGGAGGCCCGTGTACTTCGAGCAAGCGGACGAAATCGCGGTCTTTGGTTACTACAATGGCTCCGCTATCGCGGGCTGCATTGAAAATAGCGGAATCCGATGCTTCGCGAAGCCCCAGATCGCGCACCGCGACGGCTTCAACGGCAAACGTGTGCGCAATCCATACCGCGATCGACGGAGAGAGCTGCGCGTCAATCCAAAGTGTCATGCCACCAACGTGGGATGGTTCAGTCTAGCCACCGCAAACTGCAGACAGGCTTGAACGTCTTCTTGGGTAAGATCCGGCAATTCTGCCAAGATCTGATCGATAGACAAGCCCGCCGCAAAAAGGTCCAAGACGTCGGTGACCCGAATCCTCATTCCACGCACGCAGGGACGACCCCCGCATTGGTCAATGTTCACGGTGATTCTGTTGAGCAAGACGGCCATCGTTCGCACCTCTCTTGGCATCCATTTAGTCTAAGTCTCGTCCCAGCTTCAATCAAGTCGGCCGGGGAGCTTTGAGTTGATGGAAACATGGACGTCACACGCAACCCAATGCCCGGGTTTCAATTCGGTCAACGTTTGCTCGCGGCTCTTGCACGATTCCTGACAGTCGGGGCAACGCGGATGGAACCGGCATCCCGGCGGCGGCGCGATGGGGCTCGGCACATCGCCGTGCAGTATTCGGCGATGGCGCACGCGTTCCGGATCGGGCACGGGCACCGCGGACAACAACGCCTTTGTATACGGATGAATGGGCGACTCGAAGACCGTCTCCGCAGGTCCGAACTCGACGATCTGGCCCAGGTACATCACGGCAATCGTGTCCGAAATGTGGCGCACAACGCTCAGATCGTGACCAATGAACAAGTATGTCAGGCCGAGTTTCTGTTGCAGGTCTTCCAGCAAGTTCAGAATCTGCGCCTGAATGGACACATCGAGGGCCGACACCGGTTCGTCGGCAACGATAAGATCGGGTTCCCCGGCGATAGCGCGCGCAATTCCGATACGTTGACGCTGTCCCCCGCTGAATTCGTGGGGATACTTGTCCGCGCTTTCCGGCGGCAGTCCCACGAGTTCCAGCAGTTCGACAACGCGATCGCGCCGCTGTGCGCGCGGCACGATACCGTGAGTTGCAAGCACTTCGCTGAGGATCGAATGCACCGTCATGCGAGGATTCAGCGATCCATACGGATCCTGGAAAATAATCTGAATACGCTTGCGCATGGCACGAAGGTCACCGCGCCGTAGAGTCGTCAGTTCGACCCCATCGAAGATCACGGAGCCGGAAGTCGGCTCGATGAGGCGCAGAATCGCGCGGCCGCATGTCGTTTTGCCACTGCCGCTTTCGCCGACCAGACTGAGCGTCTGCCCCTTCTCCAGCGTGAAACTCACGCCGTCCACCGCCCGCACGTGACCCGCCACCCGCGAGAGCACGCCCTTGCGGACAGGAAAGTGCTTGATCAGATTTCTTACGACCAGCAAGGGGCGTTTTTCGGGGACCGCGCTCATGATCCGGCCCTCGCGGACCTGATTTCAGTCTTTTGCGTAGTGTCGTGAAGCCAGCACGCGACACAGTGATCTTCATGTGTCTCTCGGAGACCGGGCGCGTTTTCGCGGCATGCCTGCATAACGTGCGGGCAGCGCGGATGGAACCGGCATCCTTCCGGGAAACGCGTCGCGGGTGGAACAATCCCTTTGATTGTATGGAGCCGCGCGCCGCGTTGATGCATGCTCGGAAGCGACTCGAACAGACCTTGCGTATAGGGATGCATTCGCTTCGCAAAGAGCGCTTTCGTTGGAGCGTGTTCCACGATCTTGCCTGCGTACATCACCGCCACTTCATCGGCCATTTCCGCAACGATTCCCAGATCGTGCGTGATCAGCAGAATCGCCATGCCCGTCTCGGACTGCAATTGTCGCAGTAGTTCCAGGATCTGCGCTTGAATGGTCACGTCGAGTGCCGTGGTCGGTTCATCGGCAATAAGCAGCGCAGGATCGCATGCCAGCGCCATCGCGATCATGACACGTTGAAGCATGCCTCCGGACAATTGGTGTGGATAATCGTCGATACGCTCATCGGGCGCGGGAATGCCCACCTTGTCGAGTAGTTCTATGGAGCGTTTTCGTGCTTCGGCACGAGACACATTACGGTGCTGGCGGATTGCGGCGCCCATCTGCGAACCGATGCGAAACACCGGGTTCATCGAAGTCATGGGCTCTTGAAATATCATGGTGATCCGGTTGCCGCGTATCTTGCGTAATTCGCGCAACGGCAAACGAAGCAAATCGCGTCCTTCAAATAGCACTTCGCCGGAGGGATAATAACCCGGCGGCCGCGGCACGAGCCCCATCAGCGAAAGCGCGGTTACGGTCTTTCCGCAGCCACTCTCGCCCACCAGCGCAAGCGTCTTCCCAGCAGACACCTCGAACGACACGCCGTCAACGGCCAGCGCATTACCGCTTTCCGTGCGGAAGTACGTCCGAAGATCATTTACAGAGAGAATTGAAGACATTTTAACAAGGACTCACAAAATGTACAGGACATGAATTCAATCCGCTCATTTCCTCACGCAGACACATTCGGGTGTTTTGATTCCGACTTTTCCATACAAGCGCCCTCCAAAATCCAAATGCACAAAGACTACTCAACAAGGATGCACAGGATATTCAGGATGAAGAGAACACAACGTCTAAGCTCTCCTCTTGTGTTCGTCGCTTTCTGTATAGCCAAAGTTGCGCGCGAACACAATTTCAGCGACAGAGCAGAATGTTAGGCCAGCCGTTCTTGCGGTCTCGGATGTTCTATCCTGTTCATCCTGTGCATCCTTGTTCATAATACTTTGTTCTAAATTCTGCGATCCCAGCTTGCTAGACACCTCAAAACGCGCTGCCAAGATCTCTCCTGTCAATTCCTCATACAAAAGGCCCATACAAGCGCCCTCCAAAATCCAAATGCACAAAGACTATTTAACAAGGATGCACAGGATATTCAGGATGGAGAGAACACAACGTCGCAGCTTTCCTCATGTATTCGTTGCTTTCTGTATAGCCAAAGATGCGCGCGAACACAATGACGGAACAGAATATAAACTGGCTGTTCCTGCGGTCTCGGATGTTCTATCCTGCTTATCCTGTGTATCCTTGTTCATAATTCTTCACTCTTCATTCTTTCATTCGTGGATCCATGGCATTCTGACTTAGCCATGTAGGCGCTTATACTCAAGCTTTGGCTTTCCAAAGTTGATAAGCAGTCCCACTTCCTTTCGTGTCGCCTTCAGATAATTGATCAACTGCGCTTGGTGTTCTGGCGCCAGCTCCTTGACAGCTTTTAGTTCCAGAATCACCTTGTTATCCACAAGTATATCGGCGAAGAACTCTCCAACCGACTGCCCTTTGAAGTAAACATCAATAGGCGCTTGTGCGACAAAAGGAATCCCTCGCTCAGCAAGCGCAATGCACAGCGCCTTTTCGTAAACCGATTCAACAAATCCTGGTCCCAGTTCATTGGACACCTCAAAACACGCCGCCAAAATCTCTCCTGTCAATTCCTCATATAAAAGGCCCATACAAGCGCCCTCCAAAATCCAAATGCACAAAGACTACTCAACAAGGATGCACAGGATATTCAGGATGAAGAGAACACAACGTCTAAGCTCTCCTCTTGTGTTCGTCGCTTTCTGTATAGCCAAAGTTGCGCGCGAACACAATTTCAGCGACAGAGCAGAATGTTAGGCCAGCCGTTCTTGCGGTCTCGGATCTTCTATCCTGTTCATCCTGTATATCCTTGCTCAATATTCTTTGTTCTTCATTCTTTCATTCGTGGATCCATGGCGTCGCGCAGTCCCTCGCCAACCAAGTTGAATGCAATCACTGTCGCGAACAGTTGCGCGCCGGGGAACCACACCAGCCAATACACGCCCTGGTAGAGATAACTCTTGGATTGCGAAAGCAACTCGCCCCAGCTCGCCGTTGGCGGGGGCACGCCGAATCCGAGAAAACTGAGTGCGGACTCCGTGAGAATCGCGCCGGCCACACCAAACGTGGCGCTGACCAGCACGGGCGACAGCGCGTTCGGCATCAAGTGCCGAAACATGATCCAGCCGTCCCGCAGTCCGCTGGCGCGCGCGGCCACGGCATAATCCATCTCGCGCAGCTTGAAGAATTCGCCGCGAACGAGGCGGGCCACGCCGGTCCACCCGGTAAGGCCGAGCACAATCATGACATTCAGAATGCTCGGCGGCAGGAGGGCAATCAGGGTGAGAATGAGAGCGAAGGTCGGAAAGCACATCATGACTTCGATGAACCGCATGATGACCGTGTCGACCTTACCCCGGTAGTATCCCGCGAGCGCGCCGAGAATGACGCCGATGAGCACTGCGATGCCTTCCGCAACAAATCCCACCGACATGGCAATTCGCGTTCCCCAAATGAGGCGCGCCAGGCAATCGCGGCCCCGGTCGTCCGTTCCTAGCAGATGTTCCCTGGACGGGGGCGCTAACCGGTTTCGGAGGTTGGAGCGTTCCGGCGTGTAGGGAATGGGGGGCTGCACGATGCGGTCGCCCGGCTCCGGTTTCCAGCGGCTGAAATCGACACCCGCCAAGTCCTTGTACGTGATAACGTTTGCAAACCAGTAGGTCTTGCCCTGGGAGTGCAGATAGATGGGTCGTTCCCCCGC